>JBHHUI010000657.1:0-2384 GCA_046753805.1 Anaerolineales bacterium | reverse complement strand
GATTATGAAGAAACCCTACCCAACTCCAATGTCGTGCCATACCTTAATCGTCTCTCGACGCTGCTTTTCGCGATGGCGCGCGCCCAAGAGTCCTCAACCGGCATATCGAATCCGACCGTCGCTCATCCGCCCACGGGGGGATTCTGAGGTTCCAAACCCTAATCTTTTCAAGAGGTCACATAATGGGACTATTCCGCTTCGACACACCACAGCAGGTGATGAAAATCGGCAACATTGAGGTCGGCGGTCAGCCGGGCGAACGACCGCCGGCGTTATTCGCCAATATGTTCCAAACCGGACACAAAATCGTGGAGAGCCGCAAGCCGCCGCGCTGGGACAAAACCCGTGCAGCGGACGAAGTCAAACTCGTCGAGGAGATGTCACAGGAGACCGGCATTCCGGCTGTGATTGGCATCGTCGCTCCAACGCCGGACGAGATCAAGGCCTACTGTGAGTGGTTTCTATCGATCAACGACACGCTGGTATTCCAGATCGATACCTGGACCGAAGAGGCGCGCCGCACCGGAGCGCGTTTTGTGAAACAGGCTGGTGTGCAGCACCGTTTCAATTACAACAGTATTAGCGCCTGGGACCCGGATATTCCGGACCAGGTGGCGGAGTTGAAGGAATGTGGGATTAAGTCTGTCATCCTGCAGCCCTTCGACAATGAGGACAAACGCGCCAGTGGTCGCCTTAAATCGCTGCGTAGAATCTTGCGCGAAATCGAGGGCGGTGAATTCGAATCAATCCTCGTAGACAGCACGACCATGAACTTACCCACCCAGGGCTTCTGCTTTCTCGCCAATCGCATGATTAAAGAGGAGTTTGGTCTGCCGGTCGGCAATGCGCCGGCGAACGGATCGTACATGTGGCGCGCCTGTCTGGAGCAATGGGGGCGACCGGCGTTTCAGGGGATGGACGCTGCCATGCACGGCATCTCGGCGGTGCTGTGGAGCGATTGGCTGGCCTACGGCCCGATCACCGGCACGCGACGTGTGTTCAGCGCCGTCGCTGCCGCCACGGCCATGGTCACGGTCATGGCCTGGGATGAGGGCCTGGAACTGCCGGAGAATCCCGACCACCCGCTGAACAAGCACTTCCCGAAAGAGGTCGAGTTCATGCAGGGCCTGCGAGCGGCCCGCAGCGACCGACTGATGGAACGGCAGCAGGCGAAAGGGAAGAAGCGGCGCGCTGCCCGCAAAGATACGGCGTTGGAGGACGATCGCGAGTTGTTGCCAGATAGCGCGGCGGCGATTGAACCTGAATAATGCAAAACTTGATTCCGCTCCCTTACCGGCGTGTAAGCGTGCAGCCCTATACGGGTGTGATGACCGCCGCCGCGATTCACGACCATTTGTTAGGTCGCGAAACCTATCGTCGCACAGACTACGTCGTTCTCCGCAAAGGGGAGGCCAGCGCCCTGGCCGCCGTCACCGCGCCGGACCGCGAGCCGCTCTTCTGCCCGATCGACTCGGTGGACGTGCTAGCGCTGCCGGATTCCTGCGTGTACACTGAGCTGCCCGATGTGGACACCGGCAACCGTTCGGCGCTGGCCGAAGCAGCCCATGCGCTGGGGGTTGGCCCGGATGGCACCCTCATCGTCAGCGGGAAGTACGGGCATGTGAACTTTATCCATCGCCCCGATCCGCTCGTGATCCGGGTGGTGGAGGTTGCGCCGCCGCATCCACCGAAACTGTACGGGCTGGCGCAACACGTGCTCAGCTACGCCGACCTGCCCCCCATTCGTCTTGAATTAGAGCGCATCGATTTGAACGAGCTGGCAGAAGGACACAACCCGCCGGCTTTCCTCGTGCCCTGCCGTTCGGGCGGTTTGGACCGTTTTAGCGCCCCGATCTACTTCCTGGACGAGCGCCCGGCAGTTCGTCAGGATTGGTTGCTCGTGGGCTGCGAACGCAGCCTGCAGTTTCATCGGCATTATTACGGCGACGAACCGGAGAAGATCGAAATGTGTCCCCGCAAATTGGCCGGCGCGCGGAGCGAACCAACGCTGCTCAAGTGCTGCCTGCTTGAATTCGATATCGAATTCGAAGGGCACATGGCCGTGACTCCCTGGGGAGCAGACCTCGAAATGGTAGAAGCCGCCTTGCGGCGACTCGCCAAAGTGCATATTGCGGAGGAGACAGCATGACGAAAGCGTGGGCCGAGGTTTTCGGCGAATTGGGCGAACGGTCAATCAAGCCGCGCGCCACTGGTATTACAATGGTGCTGGATAAATGCCAGGGGCCCAACGCCGTCGCTGACCACATGAACCTCATCGGAGAATACGTGGATCACTGGAAGCTGAGCTTCGGTACCACCGCATTGCTCGACGAGGACCTGCTGTGCAAAAAGGTGGATATGCTGCGGAGCCGGGACCTCCTGGT
>JBHHUI010000656.1:0-2388 GCA_046753805.1 Anaerolineales bacterium | reverse complement strand
CGCTGCGATGCAAGGACAACTATTCGCTGCTTTACGGCCTGGCGTCCATGCGTTGACTCATGCAGCGATCAACGCTATCCATCGGCCGGCAAGACTTCAAATACGGTCCCGTCGCCCCGGCCAAAGACCTCGGGGAAATAGGTCTCAAACGCGGTCGTCGGGATGACGTTGTACACCCCGGCCAGCGCCGCATTGAGGCGGTACGTGTACTCGTACGTGCCGGCCGGCAGATACGCCGCGTACAGCACGACTTTCTCATCGCGCAGGTCGGTATTCGAGAACCACCACCAGCCCCAGCCATAGTAGAACGGATCGACCCGGTCGAGTTCCGGCGCCTGTCCCACCACGCTCGTCGTGAGCAGGCTGGTATCCACGGCCTCTGTGCCGGCGGGGATGGGGTCCTCCAGCACAACGTAGTGCAGGTCCGTCGGCGCGACGAGCGTCACGCTGACCTCGATCTGGTCGCCCACGCGCGCGCGGGTAATCGCCGGACAGTCCGGCTGGTTCCGGCCCCCGCAATCCTCGGAAACGAGTGCGTAGCGACGCCCGACGACAATGCCCCGTGACTGCGCCTGCACGTCGGCCACATCCTGAAACACCGTCAGGTGCGCAGTGTAATACAGGTTGCCGCTGCCAGAACCGCGCGAGACGAGTACGCGGTTGGCTTGTTCGGTGTGCAGTTCGGAAACCGGAATCGTCGCCCGGGCGGTGTCCGCCACGCTAATCACCGTCGGCTGCCCACTAAGCTCGGTCACTCCGTTCACGGACACGTCATACTTGTAGTCGGCATTCAGATCGCCAGTGGCGGTCATCCAGTCCGAAAGCGCCATCAGGGTAAACGCGGTCTCCTGGGTCGTCTTCCAGCCGCCGTGCGATTCGCGCGCCACCATGAGCCAGCGCACGACATTCGGGTTCAGATCGTGTTCGGGTTCAATCGTAGCGAGCGCCGCGAGCGCGATCGCCGTCGTACGCGTGTCGCTGTTCATGTTCCAGTAATCCCGCGAGCCCGGCTCCGACCAGTGCGCGCCGGTGGCCGACACCGTAGCCGTGCTGTTCAGGTCTGACACCAGCGCTGTAATGCGCGGGTCGGAGGCATCGGCGGCATGCAGGGTCAGCGCCAGCAGCGCGCGGGCGTAGATGTCAAGCCGTTCGCGGTTCTCATAGTACAGCGTGTGCGCGCTGGGTATGTTTTCACCGTAATCGGCCAGCGCAAACAACATGAACGCCTGCCGGTTGAGCTGCCAGGTTTCCTCCACCTGATCCGGCAAACGTATGTTGCGTAGTAGGAAATCGGCGGCGTTTGCAAGCACTTCGCCCTCAATCGTGAAACCAGCCTGCCGGGCGCGGTTCAGCCCGAGCAATGCGTAGGCCGTCACGTAGGCGTCAGATTCGTCGGTGACGAACCAGCCCCAACCGCCGTCTGTGTGCTGCTGCGCGTACAGTTTCTGCGCGCCCGCCATCACGGCCGCTTCCAACGAACCTGCCAACTCGGCGTCGGTGAGGCCCAGTTTTTGCAATGCCTCCAGGGTGAGCGCGTTGGGCAGGAAGCGCGAGATCGTAGCTTCCGTCGAGTCATAGGGATAGTTTTCAAGCGCCTGTAGCGCATCGACCATTGCGGCCGCCAGCGACGTATCCACCTGAATGTTCAACTCACCCTGTGTCACGTCAAAGCGGCGCGGCAGCGCAATGATCTCGGTGCGCGTGCCCTGCGCCGACAACTCGCCGGCCGTGCCGACCGTCTCCGGCGCTGAGTACTTGTAGATCGGCAAGCGCTGGTCGGGGGGGATTCCCGCCGGTGGTTTGCTGGCATCCTGATAGCCGCCGCCCTCCACAGAGAAGACAAGATCCGCGTAGCTGCCGTCCGGCACGCGCGCCTGCCATGCAACGCGCGTGCGCCCGCCAGCTGGTATCGTTACAGTCTGCGCCGTCGGACTGTCGAGGTCGAGCCCAGCGCCGCGCAGCGACACCTCCGCCTCGATATCAACCTCGGTGTTGTTGTTGACTACCGCCGCCAATTCGACTTCGTCACCCACCACGAAGAAGCGCGGCGTCAGCGGCCGAATGAGCAGGTCCTTCGTCGCCACCACATCCGTTGCGCCCTGCCCCACAAGCGTATCGGCCGTTACGCCGCGAGCGTCCAGCCGCCAGGTCGTCAGATTGTCCGGCAGCGTGACAGTCACTTCGGCTTCGCCGTCCACGCCGGTGACCACGGCCGGGTTCCAGTACGCCGTATCGCGGAAGTCACCGCGCACCTCGAAGAATGCTTCTTCGGCAACGCCGCCGCCGCCGCCCTTCCGATCGGCCGACTGGACGTTAAGTTGATCCACCGACAGGGTGAGGCCGGTGGCCGTGCGCAGCCGGAGCGGGCGCTCGCCGTAAAAACTGTCG
>JBHHUI010000655.1:0-2390 GCA_046753805.1 Anaerolineales bacterium | reverse complement strand
CCGACGAACACGGTTGAGCCAAGTGATACGCCATGAAGTTAGAGGGTTCGGGGAGAGTTAGAGGTAGATTTAGAGTGAGAGTAACTTTTGGCGCTCCATCACGCTAACCCCAACTCCTGACTGGAGCAACGAGTGTTCCGCAAGATTCTTTTCACAATCGCACTGACGGCCATCCTCCTCACAGCCTGTAGCGCAGAAGGATTGGGTGGTTACGCGCGCAACAGTGAGTGGCTGGACCTGATCAACGCGGACGGCCTCTTTACCATCAGTCGCAACGGTGCAAATATCCACTTCATCAGCGCGGACGTCAATCCGAATTATCCAGCCGTTTTCGTAAACAATGGCGATACGGTTGTTTGGGTGGACCGGTTCGGGCGGCTGCAATCCGCGCCGACCATCGGCGGGCAGACCGTCCAGATTTCACCGGAGCGCGCGACAACCGCCGGCGGCACGCTCGTCGGGTTGCCCTCGGGGCATGTGCTCTACATGGACGCGCGCCGCTTTGACGGCGACCGGTTCCTGCGCGTCATCGATCCAATATCGACTGAAACGCTGGTTTCTATCGAAGGCATCGGCCATGTTTTCATTGCCGACGCGGCCATCCAGGAGCGGCCGGGGGAACCGGAGCCGCGCTGGTATGTGCCGTTCCTCGAACCCGGTCAATTGAAAATTGTCTTGCAGTCCGCCGATGCGCCGGATACGCTGTTCCTGTGCACCGCAAACGCCACGGCGTTCGAATGCGATGTGAGCAATCCACTCCCGCGCGTGCTGACCGAAGCCGACCAGGCTTTGCTCGACACGCGCGTTCCGAACGACTTGCGCAGCGGCACACTCACCGCGGACGGGCGACGCCTGATCTTGCGGGCGCAGAACGCCGGCCCGCCGGCGGCATCGGGCGAAGCCCCAAACCCGCCCACCTACTCGTTGTGGGCGATCGATCTTGACTCCAATGCCGGCCCCATCGAAATCGTCGCTCGCGCCTCCGTAACGCCCGATTACAGCGTCTCGCCTACGGATCATCGCATCGCATTCGAGGCGGTGGGGGGACTCCTCGGGCTGTACGATTTCGATACCGGCGAAGTGACCACACTCGCCGCCGACGCCTGGGACCCCGATTGGCGGTAAGATCAGGCGGCGGTTACCAATTGCCAGTGGATGAGTCGGGAGATGAATTGGGGCAATCGTTGCAGCTTCCCGACTGGCTCGAACCGCATCGCACCGAGATCGAACCGGGATTGCAGCCGTTGCCTCTGGCGTGAACGTCCCTCCCTGTCCCGCTATCCTCTCCGACCGCTTCAACACGCTGCGCTATGACCGCGAACGTGAAGCCGTCGTTTTGCTGAACCGCCGCACCTATCCCTTCACAACCGAATACGTCGAATGCCGCACGGTGGAAGAAGTAGCCGTCGCAATCGAGGACATGATCGTGCAGGGCGGGCCGCCGCTGGCATACGCGGCCGGGCTGGGGCTGGCGCTGGCAGTACGGAACTCCGCCGGGCAATCGTCCGAGGCGCAGCGGAGTGCGCTGGACCTTGCGGGCGCACGATTACTCGCCACACGTCCGACCGCCGACGATCTGCACCACATCATCCCGAGCGCACTCGCGGCGGGCATGACGGCGCTCGACAAAGGAGCACCTGCATTTGATGCAGTTCTGGCCCACGTCGAAAGTGAGATCGAGCGCGGCAACCGCGTCAGTCGCGGGTGCGGGGAATACGCCGCCGGGCTGTTGCAGGACGGCGACCGCGTGCTGACGCATTGCATCGCCGGGGCCGCTCTGTGTTGGATGTTGTGGGTCGCCAAACATCAGGGCAAGGCGATCCACCTGTACCCAACCGAGACGCGCCCCTACTTCCAGGGCGCGCGCCTGACCGCACAGAGCGCGAGAGAGATGGGCGTGGCCTGTACGCTCGTCACGGACAGCATGCCCGCATTTTTAATGAGCCGAGGCATGCTCGACAAGTTCATCTGTGCGGCCGACCGCGTCACGCTCGACGGGCATATCACGAACAAGATCGGTACCTACCAGCTTGCCATCGCCGCGCGGCACCATAGCCTGCCGTTTTACGTGCTGGGCTATGATGGCCCGGACTTACAGACTGAAACCGGTGCAGACATCCCGATCGAGGAGCGCGCCCCGGAGGAAGTGTTCCACGCCCGCGGCATCGATCCCGCGACCGGCGCGCCCGCCCGCATCCGCACGGCGGCCCTCGGGATTGAGGGCTATTATCCCGCCTTCGACATCACGCCGCCGGGGTTGATTACCGCCATCGCGACCGACCGCGGCGTGTTCGAGCCGGGGGATGTGCGGGGGTATTCCGCTGAGATCGATTAGCATTTACAATTTCTTTTCTGGCGGCTGAACTCGAAGGAGATGCTTTTGCAATCAA
>JBHHUI010000654.1:0-2398 GCA_046753805.1 Anaerolineales bacterium | reverse complement strand
GTGCTCTACGAAATGCTCTCGGGCGAAGTGCCCTTTGGCGGTGAGACACTCGCCGCTGTCATGAACAAGGTGCTCACCGCCCCCTTGCCTGATTTGAAATCGCTGCGCGAGGAAGTGCCTGACGGCCTGATTCAGATCGTCGCGCGCATGCTCACGCGCGAGACCACCGAACGTTATCAATCAATCCGCGAAGTCGCCGCCGACCTGGAACGCGGGCAGCCGTTGGAAGGGTCGACAGTATCGGGGAAACAGCACCCAAAGAGGAAAGCAGCCAGAGTTCCAGGGAAGGAGTGGCGCGGCGCCATGCTCGGGAGGCGGCGGCTGTCTGGCCCAGCGCTCGTAATCGCGACGTTGATTGCCCTGCCGTTGCTAGCTGTGGTCGTGATGGCTGTGTTCAACCTGTGCCCACCCACGGGCCCGTGGCCCCTACCGCCATGGTGTCCCGGCTCACAGATAACATGGCCGTTCAACACGCCCGCAGCAATGGCTACCGCGACGAATTCGGCGACAGCGTCCTCTATCACTGAGGGCACGACTGGAGCCATGCTGTTCAAAGACCTTTTCGATGACGAACTCTCACCACGATGGGTGTTTGAACCAGAGACATGGGCGCGTGAATTGGCCGCTGGGCGCACAGCGCTTCACAACGCGCCTTCAAGCGAGGCCAGCGTGGCTAAGATCGAGAACACGTCCTGGGAGGACTATTCCCTACAGTTCGACTTTCGCTTTCTGCAACCGGGCAGCTCGGGAATGCACTACTTCTTCGTGCGAGGGCGCATGACGAATTGTCCCCCGACGGTCGAGGCGTTGCAGTCCTACGTCCTCACGGTGACGCCCGACCAGTCCCTGCTGGAAAAGGAACCTTGTCGCTCCGGCACGCGTTATAAAATCGGTAGTAATGACCGCGATCTGGCCGAGGACGAATGGCACTCGCTGCAAATGCGGTTTGTCGGGCCGCGCATCGTCGTGCTGATCGATGGGGAAGAATACTTCGACTACGTGGACACCGACGAACCCTTTGATAGCGGGAACTTTGCGATCGAAACTGACCACGATGTCGAATTCCTGATCGACGATGTTCAAGTGAATGAAGGCATTGCAGAGATTGCAAGACCATCTGCAGTTCCGCTGGCCACTGAAGAAGCGCCCGACTGCCCACCCGGCATGGAGCTGCTCTTTTTCGATGATTTCGAGGACGGCGACATGGTCGGCTGGGATACCGGCCCGCCCGGAGGAGACGAACAGCTGGCCAGCGCTGATTGGGGCTGGCAAGTCGAGAATGACGATTTAGCCGACAACCATCTACTCGTCGGCGTCGGTCATTACCACGCCTGGCGGGAAATCGTGGCAGGCGCGTGGGGAGATTTCTGGGCACAACTTCGGCTTAAGCGCTTGTCTGAAGTTTCTGCTGCGCACATCGTCGTGGATGGAGATGACGCCGGACGCTACACCATGAATTATCCGGAGGGTTACGTGAACCGGAACACGGGGGTGGGCGAGGCAACCACGCTTGTACAAGCGCAATTTCCATCGGACACAGGCTGGCACGACCTGCAGTTGTCTGTCGTGGCTGGCCGGATCAGAGTATGGTTGGACGGCGTGTTGCTGGCAGACGTCACCGACCCGGAACCTTTGGCCCCCAGCCGTCTCGAATTCGAGAATCTCGGGACGAGCGATTCTGCCCTATGGTACGACGATGTGCTCGTCTGTAAAGTGAATGACGCCGCCGGCCTTACTGGAACTGATGTCGGAATAAACGCAAACGAACTAACGACACTCGAGGCTCACACCGGCGCCGTGTTCGACTTGGCGTGGTTGCCGAACGGAAACCGATCCGCAGCCTGGGTAACCTCGAAGCCGGTTGAGATTTGGGTCACGCCGTGATCGGCGAAACTCTCAACGGGCGCTTTGTCGTGGGTGATCGCATCGGCAAAGGAGCGATGGGGACAGTCTACCGCGCCGTCGACCAACAATCCGGCGCGACTGTGGCTGTCAAAGTCCTCGCCAGTGACCTTCAACTCGAGTCTGAAATGGTCGCGCGTTTCCGTCGCGAGGGCGAGGCGCTCAAACAACTCGACCACCCAAATATCGTCGGCTTTGTCGATACATTCGTCCACAACAACCAGCAGGTCATTGTCCTGGAATACATCGGCGGCGGCAACCTGCACGAACTGATCAAGCGCGAAGGGCCGCTGTCGATCGAACGCATGCGCCAGATCGCGCTCGACCTGTGCGACGCCTTGATCCGCGCCCACCGGCTTGAAATCGTGCATCGCGATCTAAAACCGGAGAACGTGCTGCTCGATACAGATGGCACGCCCCGTCTGACAGATTTTGGCGTTGCCCGGTTAGTCGGCGATGCCACCCGCCTTACGGGTACCGGTACGCAGATCGGCAC
>JBHHUI010000653.1:0-2398 GCA_046753805.1 Anaerolineales bacterium | reverse complement strand
GATGCTGCGCAAACCTCGCCGTGTGCGCCGGGGTCGGATCGTGCAGCGGGATGGAGAAAAAATGTGTGGCCTCGCGCAACTGCCCCGAAACGGTTTGCACATCCGGGGCGGTGTGCCCGAACAGGAATGCCGGGCGCTGGGCGGCAAGGAGTTGTCTTGTGTCGGTGGGCAGCTTGTCATCCGCCAGCAGCGCCTCGGCCAGCGCCAGGTGGTAGAACGGGGTGGGCATCGGCCAAGTATAAAGCGACCACACTATAGGTCAACGGCCGACATTGATATAATCCAGATACCGATGCAACCCGAGACGTCCGGCGCGGTGCACGAGGCATGAAAAAGCTGTCGATTCTATTCAGCGCAATCCTGTCGCTGGCGGCCGCTGCGTTCCCGCTCGCCGCGCAGGGTTCGGTGGTGCGGGTCATGCGGCTGGAAGGCGCGATTTCCCAGGCCATGGTGCTGTATGTGGACCGCGTGATGACGCAGGTCCATGCCGACAATGTCGAACTGGTGATCATAGAACTCGACACGCCCGGCGGGGGCATTGACCAAATGCAATCCATTGTGCAGTCAATCCGGGGCAGCGCGGTGCCGGTGGTGGTATATGTTTCGCCGCGCGGCGCGCATGCCGGCAGCGCCGGAACGGTGATCACGCTGGCCGGGCACGCTGCCGCCATGGCGCCGGAGACGGCCATCGGGGCCGCCAGCCCGGTGGGGGGTCAGGGCGAAGACCTCACAGAAACGCTCGACCGCAAGGTCAAGGAAATCCTTAAGGCCGACGTGCGCGCGCTCGCCGAGCAGCGTGGCCCGGAGGCCATCGCGCTCGCCGAGGCGACGATTGAAGAGGCTGCTGCCGCGACGTCCGATGAGGCGCTGGCGGCGGGTCTCATCGATTTCATTGCCGAGGATTTGACCGATTTGCTTGCTCAACTGGACGGCTACACGGTCGAAGTACAGGGTCGCTCGCACAAACTGGCGACTCAGAACCTGACCATCGAGCAGGTCGATATGACGGCCATCGAGCAGTTGCTCAATGTGCTTGTGAATCCGTTGGTGGTATTCGGACTGCTGGCTGTGGGCGTGCAGGCCATTCTGATCGAAATGCGCAGCCCGGGCGGCTGGGTGGCCGGATTCATCGGCGTGTGCTGTCTGGCGCTGGCGCTCTATGGGCTGGGCGTGCTGCCGGTGAACTGGTTCGGCCTGGCGTTTGTGGGTCTTGCCATTGTGCTGTTCATCATGGAACTGGCAACGCCCACATTTGGCGGGCTTGCCACTGCGGGAGTCGCTTCCATGGTGGTGGGCGGGCTGGTCCTCTTCAACACGTCCGGCAACGGCAGCTTTCAGCGCATCTCCATCCCGGGGCTTATCGGCGTCTCACTGGCCTCCAGTGCGGTCTTCCTCTTCATTATGTACAAGGCGCTCGAAGCACAGCGCCGCCCGGTTGCGACCGGGGCCGAAGGGCTTGTAGGCACGCAGGGCGTGGTCCGCAAAGCGCTGCAGCCGCAGGGAACTGTACTGGTGCGCGGTGAGTTGTGGCGCGCGGAAAGCGACCGGGAAGTAGAAGTCGGGACGCGCGTCGAAGTGGTGGCGGTAGAGGGGCTGCGTCTCAAAGTCAAGCCTGAGGACTAGGTCCCGGCTCCGCCTGCGCCCGGACATCGCACGACCGACCTGCCCTGGCAGGTCGTTTGCTGCCACCCTTGCAATCCTCCATATTTGGAGGTAAAACGGTGCCTGTTGCCGGTCTACCCGTCGACAAGGAGACTCTGTATGGCTGGAACGTTTCGCCTCACAATGCAGCAAGGCCCCACGCCGGGCAAGAGCTACGAGATCACAAAGGATGTCATGACGCTTGGACGGGATGTGTCGAATGACATCGTCATCAACGATGCCGAGATTTCGCGGCACCATGCCCGCTTTACGCGTCAGGGTGACGGCTATGCGGTCGAGGACCTTGGGAGCACGAACGGAACATTCGTAAACGGGATGCGGCTGACCGGACCGCGCGCGCTATCACAGGGCGACGTGCTTGCCATGGGCGAAACCGTGCTCTTTGGTTACGAAGCGATCCCGGCCGGGGCCGAAGCTACTGTGGCGGCTGCCCCGCCCGCGCCCGTCGTCTCGCCGCCCGCGCCGGCGCCGCCCCCCACCTCGTCGTCACCCGCCGACATTCCGCCGCCCCCAGAGCCGGTCGAAGACGGCGGCGGCCGCACACGTGCTATCGCACTGGGATGCGGCTGCCTGACGATTGTCGGCTGTCTGGCAGGTCTGGCAGCCGCTGCGTTCTACATCGACAGCAACAATCTGTACTGTTCGATTGCGCCGCTATTGTTTCCCGGCTGCTGATCGCGGGCAGCAACATTGTGTGGCTTGCGCGCCGGCTTGTACGGCGCGTTTTTCATGGCCC
>JBHHUI010000652.1:0-2399 GCA_046753805.1 Anaerolineales bacterium | reverse complement strand
ATCTGGACCATACACCCGCCGACTTGATTGTGGCGCAGGACGGCGTGGCGAATCTGCTCAGCGCTACGTCCGTGCTGCCGGCGAATACGGATGACCGGGCGCGCGGCGTGCCGGGTATCGCCCGCATCACGCCCATCATCTCCCAATTTGTCATCCTGGATATTCATGAGCAGAAGGTGGTTGCTTACTTGGTGGGCTATGAACCCGACGCGGGCGGCGGCCCGTGGGCGCTGGTTGCCGGGCGCACACCGCAGGATGACGACGAAATCGTGCTCGACTGGGTCATGGCGCGCGATCATGGCTTCGAACTGGACGACGTCATCGAAGTGCTGGACGAGGATTTTACGGTCGTGGGTCTGAGCGACGGCACCAATTCCTGGATGGCGAGCTTCATCTTCATTCAGAAACGCGCCGCCGAGCGTCTGCTGCTGATGCCGGACGCCGCCAGCTTTCTATTATTGACATTCGAGCCGGACGCGGATCGAGTGGTAGTGGAGGAACGCCTGCGTCGCCGCCTGCGCGACATGGAAGTTCTGCCGGCTGCTACAGTGAAGCAAAACGATCTGGATTTGTTGGTGGAAGTGTTCGCCATCCCGCTGCGGCTGATGGTCTCGATTGCGTTCGCCGTAGGCACGGCCATTCTAGGGATGGTGATTTACACAGCGACGGTGGAGCGTCAAAGGGAGTACGGCGTGCTCAAAGCAGTCGGCGCCAAGAACCATAACTTGTACTGGCTCGTGACACAGCAGGGGTTGGCAACGGCGTTCGCGGGTGTATTGCTGGGCGTGGGTCTGGCGTGGCTGGTGGGGGCGTGGATTTCGGCCTCAATCCCGAAGTTCCTGGTTGTGCTGGAACCGCGCAGCATCACCTCGGCGGTGCTCACGGGCCTATTGATGGGGTTGGCGGCGGCGGTATTGCCGGCCCGACAGGTCGCGCAGCTCGACCCGGCGCAGGTGTTTAGACGATGATCTCTCTCGCCTGGCGCAATCTTTCGCAAAGCCGCACGCAATTCCTGTTGGGTGTGGGCGGGGTGACGCTCGCGCTGCTGCTCATGATCGCGCTCGACGCGCTCCTGGCCGGCTCCGAAGAAGACCTGGTCGCGTATATTGAACGATCGGGCGCAGATGTGTTTGTAGCGCAGGAGGGGGTCAAGAATATGCACATGGCCGCCTCGGCCATCACCTATCGCGACATGCGCCTGGCCTCGCACGCCATCGGCGTACATAGCGCCAGCCCGATCCTGTTCACGACTGGTGTGGTGAAGACCGCCGGCGCCGACGTGCTCTCGTACGTCATCGGCTTTGACCCGGACGAGCCGCTTGGCGGCCCCGGGAGCGTGGTGGCCGGCACGGCAGCGCTGCAGCGCGATGAGGCCGTCATCGACGATGCGGTGTCGCGGAGCCAGCACGTCGAACTGGGCGACCAGGTTGAGATATTCGGCAAGGACTTCACGGTGGTCGGGTTCACGCATGGCATGACTAATCTCATCAACAGTGTGACCTTCATCCACCTGGAAGACTTTCAAGAGTCGCGCCCGGGGGATTCGCTCAGCTATGTATTGCTGGACGTCGCGCCGGACGCAGACGCGCGCGCGGTCGCAGCGGCCGTCACGGCTCGCAATCCTGACGTGCTCGCCCTCGCGCGTCCTGATTTCTCACGCGAGGAGCGCCAGATCATCACGGACATGAGCGTAGAGGTGCTCTACATTATGAACCTGTCCGGACTGTTCATCGGACTGGCCGTAACGGCGCTCACGCTCTACACGAGCACATTGCGCAAGCGGCAGGAGTATGGCGTGTTGAAGGCTATCGGCGCACGCAACGGGCACTTGTATGCCGTCGTAGCGGCGCAGGCGCTGCTGAGCCTGGTGCTCGCGTTTGTGATCGCCATCGGCCTGGTCTGGGCGCTGGGGCAGGTGCTACCGCTTGTGGTGCCGGGCGTGGCCCTGGCGCTCACGCAAACGGGGATTGTGCGCGTGCTGGTAGCCTCCGGGGCAATCGGCGTGCTGGCAGCGCTGGCTCCGGCCTGGCAGTTGGCGCGGCTGGACCCGGCGCAAGTATTCCGCGCCTGAGAACGGAGATTGGTGCATGGAATCCATCATGCAAGTTGAGCATGTGACCCGCCGCTTTGGCAGCGGGGCGACGGAAGTGGTCGCCGTGCGGGACATATCGCTCACGGTCGCTCCGGGCGAAGTGGTCCTGATCATGGGGCCGTCCGGCAGCGGGAAGACGACGCTCCTCTCCATGCTGGGCGGATTGTTGACGCCGTCGGACGGGCGCGTGCGCATTGCCGGGGATGATCTAACGGCGCTCGACGAGCGTGCGCTGCCCCGCGTGCGGCTGCAACACGTCGGCTTTATCTTCCAGGATTTCAACTTGCTTTCGGCGCTCACCTGCCTG
>JBHHUI010000651.1:0-2401 GCA_046753805.1 Anaerolineales bacterium | reverse complement strand
GACGCGGCGCATCCCGGGGTGGTCTACGCCGCCGCACACGACAGCGGTGTGTATCTTTCGACCGACAGCGGCGCAACGTGGACGACGATCAACGACGGCCTGCTCACCCGCGCCGGGATCGACCTGGCGCTCGCCGCTGACGGCCGCGTGCTCTACCTGGCAACCGAGGGCGGCGGGGTATTCCGCCTGGGGACGCCGGCGGAGGCGGCCGCGCCGGCCGCGCCCGCAACGGAAGAGCCGGCCCAGCCCGCGACCGTGCCCGAACAACCGGTAGAACCTGCCGCGCCCGATCCGGGGGAGCCGGAAGGTGGGGGCGGCTCGCCCTGCCTGAGCGGCGCGCTGCCCCTGGCGGCGGTGGGGTTCGTCTGGGCGCGGCGGCGCAGGAAATGAAACGCCGATTTATCCTTTCATTGGCGGCGATCGCAGTCGCGCTCATCGCTCTAATCCCGCTTTATTGGAGAGTGCAAGCCGTCTCGGGAGTCATCCGCGACAGCGCCGGCCGCCCCTTGAGCGAGGCGAGCGTGCGCATCAAAGCCACCGCTGTATCCACCGCCGCCAACGCTGATGGGCGCTTCACACTCTCCAGCTTTGCCCCCGCCTTCCGCATCCGCGTGACTGCCTGGCTGGATGGTTACTACGTAGGTGGGGTGGATGCCTGGCCCTGGGACACATCCGTCGAAATTGCGCTCTCGCCCTATCGCATGCCTGACAACCCCGATTACGCCTGGATTCCGCCCGCCGTCGAATCGCGCTCCGGGGTCGAAGATTGGTTCACCCAAACCGGCCTCGGCCTGGCGGCGCATATTTCCTTCAACCGCGCTTTCCTGCCGCTGGCCGGGCGGCTCGCGCTGGGCTGCCGTGATTGCCACGGCCAGACCATCTACGATCAGTGGGCCGCCAGCGCCCACGCTCTCGGCGCGCAGAACATCCGCTTCCTTACTATGTACAACGGCGTCGACGTACACGGGAACCAGAGCCCGCCCACCCGCCACGGCTACAGCCCCGACTACGGCAGTTTCCCGCTGCGCCCTGACCCCAACCAGCCTTACTTCGGCCCCGGCTACAAGTTGGACTTTCCCGACACGGCCGGGAATTGCGCTGCCTGCCACCTGCCAACCGCAGCCACCGAACAGCCTTACGGCGTGGACCCGAATCAGGTATCCGGCGTAGATACGCAGGGCAGCCACTGCGACTTCTGTCACAAGATTGCCGCCGTGAAACTGGATTCCAGCACCGGACTGCCCTACGAGAACATGCCTGGGGTGCTCTCCATTGAACTGATGCGACCGTCCCCAGAACCGCAATTGTTCTTCGGCCCCTACGACGACGTAGACGTTGGCCCGGACACCTACCTGCCCTTGATGAAAGAGAGCGAAATCTGCGCGCCGTGCCACAACGCCAGCTTCTGGGGCGCGCCCATCTATCAGTCCTTCGCCGAGTGGCGCGCCAGTCCCTACGCCGCCGAGGGCAAGACCTGCCAGAGCTGCCACATGCAGCCCGACGGCGTGACGACCAACTTCGCGCCGGGCCGCGGCGGAATGGAGCGCGACCCCGAAACCATACCATCCCATCACTTCCCCGGCGCGGCGGACGAAGCGCTACTGCAAGAGGCCGTCACGCTGGACGTGAGCGCCGAGCGCCAGGGGGAGCAAGTTGTGGTTACGGTCACGATTACCAACGACAAGACCGGCCACCACGTCCCCACCGATTCTCCGCTGCGGCACTTGATCCTGCTTGTGCAGGCGACCAACGGCGACGGGAACCCTCTGCCCCAAGTGGACGGGCCGACCGTGCCCGCATGGGGCGGCGTGGGTAAACCTGAAGATGGCTATTATGCTGGACTGCCCGGCACGGCCTACGCTAAAATCCTGCAAGAGATGTGGACGGAGGTCTCTCCCACGGGCGCCTATTGGAATCCAACACGTGTGTTAAGCGACAATCGCATTCCGGCGCTGGGGAGCGACACGACGACCTACACCTTCACGGCTCCAGAATCTGAGGCCGTCCGCATCCGCGTTCAGCTCCTCTACCGCCGGGCTTTCATCGATCTGATAAAGCAGAAGGGTTGGGACGTTCCAGACTTGCTCATCGCACAGTATACGCAGCACGTACCCTAGGCCACGTGCGTCGCAGGTGCGTTGGCAGAACAACTCACGGGTGAAAGGATTCACAAAGTTCTTACAGGGAGCCGCACATGATTCAACCCCCTGTAGTCGAAAACCGCTCGGTCTACTTCCGCGTGCTGAGCGACGACCAAACGTGGGAGATTCGCCGCGCCGGCCGGCGGCCTCGGCGCGCAGCGCACGGGCGGCCGAACTGTCAGAGCTTAGCAAGTCCACGATACGGACCGCAACCCGGCAGTCGGTGAGCAGCCCGCGCAGATGGGAAGTCACGACGACGG
>JBHHUI010000650.1:0-2403 GCA_046753805.1 Anaerolineales bacterium | reverse complement strand
GATGCGTGCAGCAGCGTCGCGCACGCCGTACAGGCGCGCGTAAAAACGCAGGTTTTCTTCCGCCGTCAAATCGTCATACAGCAGCGTCTGGTGCGATACGACTCCCAGCCGCCGACGCACCGCATCGGCCTGCATTGTGAGATCGTAGCCGCCGACGCGCACGCGCCCGACGGTGGGGCGCATGAGGGTGGCAACGATCCTTAGCAGCGTCGTCTTGCCGGCGCCGTTCGACCCGAACAGCGTCACGAATTCGCCCGGCGCGACCGAAAGGTTCACACCACGCAGAACGGGCTTGAGACCGAATGATTTACCCAGAGAGCTGATTTCGATCATGGGACATCGGTTGGGTCACGACGGCTACGGACGACCATGTTCCAACCTCAAATTTCCAGATCATATTCTTCGATCACAGCAATCAGTTCCCGCTTTAGCGCCGCCCGCTGTTTTTGATATTCCGCGCTGGGGAGCGAATCTTGCTCGAATGTCTGGTCCAGCGTAGCAATGGAACGGAGCAACTCGTCGCGGCGGGCTACCGCCCGCGCGGGCGCTGGCCGCCCACCCCTCCAGGGCTCAGAAGTATTGCGCCGCCCGCGCATCCACCACCAGCCGACGCCGGCCAGCACGGCGCCCAGTCCAATCGCTCCCACGAGCAAGTTGCCGGACTCACGTACAGGGATACGCGCCGCCAACCCTGCGCTCTCGCTGTATCCGCGTAGCGCAAATCGAACTCGTTGACCGGGCGCAAGCGCGGGTCCACGGTACGCCACGAAACGCAGCCCATCGCCTAACTCGCGCGCACCCAGGGCGGTGAAGTTGTCGCCCTCCAGCTGCAGGTTGCCCTCCGGCACGATGACGTTGGTCTCGCCAATCGGGTGGGTCACCGGCTGATCAAATTCAAGACTGCCGTCGTAGGCGAGGAGATACGAGAAGATAAACTGGCGCGGTTCGGCGGCCGGAATGACCGGCTGCGTCAGGCCGACTCCCGTGGAAGTACGCTCCACCACCCCGGAGAAGGACTGGTCGAACTGCAAGTTTTCCGCCTCGACCGGCAAGGCGAACTCCAAAGCGACGCCGCCCTCCGCTGCCGGGATCAATGTCTGTTGGCTGGTGTTGGAGAATACAATCACTTCCGTGATCTGCAGACTATTGGCGGCGTCCTGCACGATGAAGTGCAGCTGGTCTACCGTCACAACCCCGGGGTCGGTGGTGGCCTCGTATACGGACAGAGTCAATTCCAAATCGGTTGCGCCGTCCTCGACGGTAAGCAAGTCGGAGTTATACAGCACCGAATTGTAGGTGGCCGTCGTCACTAATGTCTGCCCGGCGACGAGTTCAAGCCCGTCGAAAACGAAGCTGCCGTCCGTAGCGCTCATCGTCGTGATCGTATCCGTGATGTTAAATCCATCGAAGATGTGCAAAGTCACTTCTGTGGGCGCAGTCACGGCAGTGTCGCTCGTGCGGTTGACGAGCTTGCCCGAGATGCGACCGGCGCCAACAGCCGGAGCCTGCGCTTCCGGGGCAGCCTCCGCGCCGCCATTCGCGACCACAGCCTCTGCTCCGGGCGCGAACCACAGCGCGCGCACGTAGTCCGCCAGAGCTTCCGTTTCCGTCTCTGTCAACCGGTCGGAAAACGCCGGCATGGCGGCGCCGACGCCGGCGCGGATCGCAGTTGCAAAATCGGCGTTCGTCCTTTCCAATCCGAACGCGCCATCCGCGAAATCCGGCACGACTTCGGCGAGCTGTGACGCTTGTACGCCCTCGCCGCGTCCGGTCGGGCCGTGGCAGACGGCACATTCCAACTGGTAGATATCTGCGGCGGCTTGCATCGTAGTATCCGGCGCGGCCAGCGTGTAGAGGAAGGCAACCACATCCCAGCGCTCGGCAGCGGACAGGGCCTCCGCCCACGGGGGCATGAGCGTCTCGATCCGCCCATTCGTAACGATCTCGAACCACTGAGCTGGTGTGCGCTCATCCGCGAGGCGGCCATCAGTGAGATCGGGCATGGGCGTGTCAATCTGCGCTGCGAACTCGCCGTCGCCGGCGCCCGCCGGGCCATGACAGCGCGTGCAGTTTTCCGCGAACACCACCGCACCCGCAACCGCCGACGGGCGCGACGCCGGTGCTGCGACCGGGACGGCCTCGACCGCGGCCGTTGGCACGATCAGCGCCGCGCCCGGTGGCGGTGTGACGTCCTCAGCCAGGGAGCAGCCCGCTGCGAATAGCCCGACGAACGCGATGGTTGTGAATCGACGAAATATGGAATTGCGGATCACAGATTGCAGAGCCTGGAGGCGCGCGCTTCTCATCCCGTCGCCTCGGCGAGCGATTTTAGCGCCTCGCCGCAGTGCACGCAGAAACGATCGGCCGGTTGAACCGGCTGCCCGCATTGCGGGCAATGGCGGC
>JBHHUI010000649.1:0-2403 GCA_046753805.1 Anaerolineales bacterium | reverse complement strand
TCCGCCGTCGCGTCGGTGTTTGACTGTTTCGTTCCCAACCAGCGCTGCAATCCAAACCCAGCGGCGAGCAGACTCCCGATCGCGGGCAAGTACTCATAGACCACGGTCTGGATGGCAATGTAGTAATACCAGGGCTGGTTACCCCTCCGGACCCCCTGCTGGTCCAGCCAGTATCCAAGTGAGCCGACCATGCCGGTTGCAAAGCCATTCCCGTTTGTAAACACAGTGGTGTATAGCGGAATATAGATGCCGTAGAAGATGCCAGCCGAGATGAGCCATTTGCGCCAATCCCACAGCAGTCCAATCCCGGCCGACACGGCCAACAAAACGATAAAAACCGGAACGGTGCGCAGCAGTCCCGTATTGGAATAGTCGAGCGCGTCCGCTTGCAAGATGAAGTCCACCGGAGCAGCCGTCAGTTGCGGCAGCACGAACGTACCCAGTATGACCAATAGGTCAATACTGGCGAAAGACCGTAACTCGCCGCGGAACGAGATCAGCGCCAACCCAGCAGCCGCCAGCAACGCCGCCCCGGCAACGCCGCCGGCAACGGCGAGGGGCGGATCCAGGCTCAAGGCAGCCTCGGGCGCCTCGACCTCGGCCGTAGGATCAGCCGGCGTAACCGTCGTCTCCGGACTGAGACCTTGCAGCATCTGCCGGCCAAACGCGCCAAAGACTGCGACCACGACAATCGCTGCAGCGGCCAGGTAGATCGCATACGTAAAGTACCGTTTCAGATCAGGGCGCCGCCACTCGGTTTGAAACATGTCCCGCAGGAAAAGGACGCCGAGGAAAGTCATCCATAGCGCCACGTAAATGAAAGTGACTTCTTTGGTGGTATACGCAAACGCCGTGGCGCCCACCATCACGTACAGCCAGATAGCACGCCGGGCCTCGAAGTACCGGAACATTGCGATCGCCATCAGCAATGCCCACACCACCATGAATGATTCGTTGCGAACGTAGCGCGCGTAGTAGAGCATGTACGGCGAGATTACCATCAGCAGCCCGGCAGCCAGCGCGCCAACGCGCCCGAGCCAACGGCGAAAGTACCAGCACAAGGCAATGGCGGCGACGCCAAACACCGCAGAAGGAACGCGCGCGGTAAAGTCGTTATCCCCAAAAAGGAAATACGATAGCGCCACCGCGTGGAACTGGAACGGGCCGTGCATGAGCGGCGTGTGCTGAAAACCGCGCCCTTTATACAGTTGCCAGGAATAGTACGTGTGGAGACTCTCGTCGTGGCTGATGACGCGCGCGTCCAACGCGGCGAAACGCGTTATGACGGCGAAGGCGATGAGCAGCAGCCAGCCAGCCTTTTCCCAGTTGATCGCGATCATGTCGCCGAGCGGTCGGTCTAACAGCCCGGGGGATCGCTCCATCTGCAGGTTTGCTTCTGCCATCAAATACTCCTCGATGCTCTGTGCGGCATGGGGGCTACTCGCGGAGCAGCTGCACGTCTTCCCGTACCCAAACCACAATGTGCTCATTTTCGCCGGGCGCGGCCCGAAACAGGGCATACCCGACAAACGCAGCCGGATGCTGCCGGCGGCCATCCCAGCGGCTCACGAAAGCGAAGCTTTCGCCCAGGTAACTGGACCCCAGCGCCGGGTTCGTCACAAACTCAGGCGTGATTATGACCGGCGTATTGACGGCCGGGCCAAGACTGTCAACCCAAACCACGTGCGTGAATTCACGCAAATACCAGCCGAGCGCCCCATTACGGTCGCCCTGTACGGTGATGCCAACGTCGTGCACATCACCCACGTGACGGAGCGAGATCGCCTCGACGGAGGCGACCATCAGGCGGGCATTGGGCGATGTAACCTCCACCCGCCAAAGTTCATTGGCGCGGCCGGCATTCGCGAAGGCAACGCCCCACCCCGCGCGAACGGTGACGGCCAGTCCGGCAAGCACGACAGACGCGACCACAGCGCGCAGCGCGCAGCGCGTTGTCCAACCCGAAGCGAACAGCGTCGCCGACAGGACGTAGAGCGCTGCAACGCCCAATGCGAGTCCTAATGAAAGGTAGGTAATGTCGCCCGGCGAAGTTTCGTACGCATTTGCAAAGGTCGCCAGATTCAACCCGGCAAACACAATGAGCAGCAGCAAGATCGCAGTCTGACCGACGGTTACCTCAAACTCCCCCTTGTCCCAGGAGCCTGCAAATGTGCGTACGACGACGTGCGCGGCCGCAATGGCCAGCGGAATGGCGACCCATAACGCATCCCACGAATCACGCCCGGAATACACGATCCCAAACGCAAGTCCAACAACCACGGATACGAGCATGCGTCGCACGAGCCGGTCGCCGCGCGCGGCCAGTACCGCGCCGCCGATTCCCAACGCCAGCGCCAACGGTTCGTAGACGACGATCAAGCTCGGCACCGTGAGCGGCGTCCG
>JBHHUI010000648.1:0-2404 GCA_046753805.1 Anaerolineales bacterium | reverse complement strand
TCGTCTCGCGCTCAGCGCGATGCTCGACCAGCGAACTGCGAAACGCCTAATGCGGTGGCCTATTTGCTCGTCAGGTGTGGCTCCAGCTTGCCCATAAGTGCTGCCTTCGGCATGAAGCCCTGTAGACGGCTGACGGGTTCCCCGCCTTTGAACAGGATCAGAGTCGGCACGGCCATCACGCCGTATCGCATTGTCACGTCCATGTTCTCGTCGATATCCAGCTTGCCTACCTTAAGTGTGTCCGCTTGCTCGGCAGCGATGTCGGCCACTATGGGAGCAATCTGATGGCAGGGGGCGCACCAGGTGGCCGTGAAATCCACCAGCACCGGCTTTTCGGCCTGCAGGACTTCGGAATCAAAGTTGCCGTCGCTCAGTTCGGTTACCGCCGCCATGTTTGGGATTCCTTTCCACAAAGCGTTGACCCAGCGCGACCATCGTATGCGCGAAATCCGGTCGCGTCAAGGAGTGTTCCTTCCAAAAAGGCCCTGCGCGCCGGCATGTATTCTTGACACCCTTTAAGCTAGTATGGTATCATATTCGGCACTGTTTTAGCACTCTCGGCACGAGAGTGCTAATGTTGTCGGCTCATCGTTATGACAAATCTAACCGCGCGCCAAGAGCTTCTTCTCGGCCTGATCATTCGAGAATATGTGGAGAGTCCCCGCCGGAGCGGCGTTAGTTCTGGTTCGATTGTCGGGCATTACGATCTTGGCATCAGCTCTGCAACAGTCCGGAACGAAATGGCTGCGCTTGCCCGCGCCGGACTGCTGGAACAGCCGCACACGTCGGCCGGCCGCGTGCCCACTGAAGAGGGCTACCGCTATTTTGTGCAGCGCCTTGTGCGCGACGAGGGGATGCAACCCGACGAACAGCACCTGATCAGCCATCAATTCCACCAAGCGCGGGCGGAGGTCGATCAATGGAGCCGCCTGGCTGCCTCGGTGTTGGCGCAGCACACGCGCGGTGCATCGCTGGTGACCGCGCCCCATAGCGAACAGGCCTGCTTTAAGCACCTCGAACTCATTGCGACGCGCGGGCGGCAGGTGTTGATGGTGCTCGTGCTGCAGGGCGGAGAAGTCCGGCAGCAGATGTTGACCTTCCCCGAACCGCTGACACAGGCGCAGTTGACCGCATCGGCCAGCCGCATTAATGCCATCTGCGAAAACCTGTCCGCGGATGCGGTTAAAGCCCAGACCGTACGCCTGGAGCCGATGGACGCCGACGTGATCGACATCGTCGTGGTCGCCATGCGGCGCGCCGACGACTTCGTGTCCGGCGAAGTGTATCTCGACGGGCTGCAGAACGTCCTCTCGCAACCCGAATTTAACGAATCGGACTCAGTACGTCCGGCCCTGCGCCTGCTGGAAGAGCGCTCGTTCCTGGACGAGTTCCTCAGCCGCGTATTGGCGCCGCAGATCGGCGGCGTGCAGGTGGTGATCGCCGGCGAAGGCAACTGGGAGGAATTGCAGGCTTGCTCAGTGGTGCTGGCCCGCTACGGCGTCGAGGACGTTGCCACCGGGGCGCTGGGCGTGCTGGGTCCCACCCGTATGGCCTACGGGCGCGCCATAGGCGCGGTGCGTTTTGTGGCCGGACTGCTGACCAGCCTGGTGTACGACACATACGCCCGGCCAGACAGCGGCCATCCGGATTAATAGACCAATCTGCCGAGAGACCGGCAATAAAAGAGGGTGACCGTGTCGGAAAAGCAAGACGTTAAAGAAGTCGAACCGACAGTTGACGAGACCGCCGATGAGGTCGAAGCAGCGCCCACGACGGACGGGGCCGCCGCTGCCGAAGAAGTAGAAGCAGCGGACGACGAAGAACCGAAGACTGAGGAAGAATTATTGCGCGAGGCGTTGGCGGAGGCGGAGGCGAAAGCGGCCGAAAACCTGGATGGCTGGCAACGCGCGCGAGCAGAGTTCCAGAATTACAAACGCCGCATGGAGGCGCAGCTCAGCGAATCGCGCCAACAAGCGGCCTCGAATGTCCTCAGCCGCTTTTTCCCGGTGTTGGATGATTTCGAGCTTGCACTGGAAAATTTACCGGCCGACGGCGATGGCGCACAATGGGCTGCGGGCATCCAACTTGTGCATCGCAAGCTGCTGGGCCTTCTGGAGGCCGAGGGCGTGACGCCGATCGTCACCGTGCCGGGCGAATCCTTCGACCCGAACTATCACGAGGCGCTCACCCAGGAAGAACACGACGAATACGAGGAAGGCGCCATCATCGACGTCCTCCGCCGTGGATATCAATTAGGGGATCGCGTGTTGCGCCCGGCGCAAGTGCGCGTTGCCCGGTAGAACTGGACACGCAACAACAGGAAGGGACCGGACTCATGGGAAAGATTATTGGCATCGACCTCGGCACAACCAATTCGGTTGTGGCTGTGATGGAAGGCGGCGAA
>JBHHUI010000647.1:0-2405 GCA_046753805.1 Anaerolineales bacterium | reverse complement strand
GTGTTCCCGCCGGACACACCTGACTCTGTTGCGCAGTTGACAGATGCCATCCGTGGCAATCCCTATCTGCGACGCGGTTACATCGTTGTTGAAGAGTACCTGGAATCCGCTACGGTGCAGTCGCCGTCGCTGGAGTTGTTCGTGCCCGCCGCTGGACATGGCGAGCCGATCATCACGTACCTCTCCGACCAATTGTTTCTCGATGACGTCGGTAGTACGTGCGGTGTGTTCATCAGCCGCGACCTGATGGAAACCGCGTGGTATCCGGCGCTTGCGGGCGCCGGCTTGACCATCGCGCGCAATTTGCAACGTATGGGCTACGTCGGGCATTTCGATCTCGATACGATCTTGAGCGACGATGGCCGCATATTCCTGTTGGAAGTTAACGCCCGACGCACTGCGGGCACGCACGCGCACGAATTCGGCGAGTACAGTTTGGGGCCGAACTACCTGGACGAGCATGTCGTGCTCTGTCTTAACAAAATGGCCAGCGGCGCTATCCGCGATGTGGAAGCGCTGGAATCCGCCATCGGCGAACTGGCATGGCCTGCCCGGGGGACAAATGCTGGTGTGGTGATCGCTGCCACCTCCGGCCTCGCTGCGGGCGAATTTGGCTGTATTCTCATTGCGCCAACCCGGGACGAGGTAGTCGGGTTGCTCCACGTCATCGCCGAGCGGCTCGGTGGAGGCGCGACGCCCGCGCGCGGTCTGGCGATGAACTTGAACGGGGCTTGACGAAATCGGACGCCCTGCCAATGGACGAGTTGCGAGAGACCCTGGATCAATTGCCCGTGGTCGACGGAATCAATATCGTGGACATCCTCGGGCTGCCGCGCGTGTTGCGTTCGCCCCTGACCGCCTGTAACCGCAAGCGTTCGATGTCGCTACCGGAATTCGCGCGCGAACTTCGCCTGGATGTGCGGCGGGCGCGCGCCGTTACGACCGTACTCGTGGCGAAAGGCTACCTGACTGTAAATGGTGATCCACCGGACGAAGTGTTCCGGCTGCGGTTTGTCAAACGGTCCGCCACGCGCAGCGGGCCGCGAGACGCTGCTGCCGGACTGTTCGATGCCCTCAGTGACGACTGAAAGCCTTGCGCTTTGCAATTTGCGCGGCGACGGCGCAAGGAGCTAGCCGGTCACGATATCCGCATAGTCGCGCGGGATGCGACTGTCGTGCGGCGCGCCTAGAATCTCAAGTATCTCGGCCACGAGTGAAGCCTTTACCTCGGCGTCGCGCAGACTCCAGGTGCGGCTCTTGACTTCCACGAACGAGCCGGGCTCCGGGTGCGCCATGCGGTCTACGTTGATAAAGAATTCGATATCCTTGTAAACCACCAGCCGCCGCAGGCGATCTTTCTCGATCTCCAGCTCGCGTACGGGTTTGAAATACTCGCGATAGAACCGTGGCGTATGCAGACTGGGTGCGATGAAGCGCGAGCGTGATAGGACCACTGTGCCTTCGAACTCGCGGTCGCTCGCGTCCCCGATGAGTGTGAGCCGGTAGCGTACATCCTCCACCTCGCCCGAGGCGCCGATGAATTCATCCTCACGGACGCGCAGGCGGTTGGGCTCGTCGGGGCCAAAAAAGAAATACGTGTCGAATTCACGATAGTGCGCGCGCCGCACGATGCAAAACGGTTCCCGCTCGATGCGCTGCAGGATTTCGTCCGGGTTCTCGATGCGCGCCTTCGCTTGTACCTCGAAGCTCTCCTGCTGTTCCATGCCGCCGATGGCGACCAGCTTACGCAAGACGCTCTGTTCGCGCTCGCCCATAAATGCATCAATGCGTTGTGCGAACTCCTGCGCGCGGGCCTTCAGGTCTGCCTCGTCCAGCGTGAGCAATTCACCGTCCCGCAGCAACCAGCGACCATTGACCATCACGTCGGTGACGTCGGTTGCCTTCGCCGCGTACACCAGGCGGGCATAGATGGCATCCGGTGCGTGTGTGAAGCTGGGCCAGTTGTGGGTCGCGTTCAGGTTGACCACCGCCAGGTCGGCGCGCTTGTCCGCCTCCAGCGTGCCGGTAATGTCACCCACATGCAGCGCCCTCGCGCCCAGCCGGGTCGCCATCGCCAGGGCTTCGCGTGCAGGGATGACGGTGGGGTCGCCCGAATTTCCCTTCGCCAGCAGCGCGGCCAGGCGCGTCTCCTCAAACATATCCAGATCGTTATTTGAAGAGGGTCCATCCGTACCGATACCGACGTTCAGGCCAAGCTTGCGCATCGTCGGCACCGGTGCGATACCCGACGCCAGCTTGAGGTTGCTGGATGGATTGTGCGCCACGCCCGCGTTGTACGACTGCAGAGTGCGCATCTCACCCTCGTCGATATGTACGCAATGAGCCGCCAGTACCTTGGCCTCAAATAGTCGGTTTTCACCCACCCATGGTACGACCGCCATGCC
>JBHHUI010000646.1:0-2406 GCA_046753805.1 Anaerolineales bacterium | reverse complement strand
CCGGCGCGCGTGCTCGACCTGCCGCTGCCCGATATGCCGCTCCGGCGCGCCGCCTACGCCCCGGACATCGCTGCCCTGTTCGACCAGCCGGAACCCCGCGCGCGGATCGTGGAGGAGTGGCTCGCGGTCTGGGAGGCGCAACCCGGTGGGCCGCCGCCCGAGGCGCGCCTCGGCGTCCCCGCTATACTCGGCCTCCGACACGCTGCGGCGACGCTCGCAGAGTTGCAGGAGACGCTCGGTTGCCGCGTGTTCGAAATTCCGGTGCTGCCGCCCAGCGTGCCGGGCATGCGCCTGTTCAACGCGCTGCGCGATGAACTGCGGGCGCACAAAGGCGAACTCACGCTCGGGCCGACGGTGACGGGCGAGGTCTCCCGGCACGGATCGGCGCGCGTGATGGCAACGGCGCACGAACGCACGCGCAGGTACGCCGCGCGCGCTGTGTTGCTCGCAACCGGTGGCTTCACCCACGGGGGGCTGGAGGCCGACATGGACGGCGCGGTACGGGAAACCGTCTTCGGGCTGGACACAGTGTACGAAAATCGCCGCACGCGCTGGTCGGGCAGCAAGTACCTGAACCCGCATGCATTTGCGCGCTTCGGCGTGCGCAGCGACACACACGGCCGCGCGCTCGACGCCACCGGCGCCCCGGTCGCTGACAACCTGTGGGTGTGCGGCGGCTTGCTTGCGGGCGCCGACCGCCCGACGGAGGGCAGCGCCGCCGGTATCGGCCTCGCCAGTGCGTATGCCGCCGTCACGGATATTATTTCCTGGCTTGAAGCCTGAGGAATGGCGCAGACAACAAGCTTGCAACGTGCTATCTGTATTGATCCATGTACCCAACCTATCCTCCGCTGCAAACGACGCTCACCTCCGACCACTGCATCAAGTGTAATCTCTGTACCGCTGCCTGCCCGGTGGCGGCCGTCACCGACCGCTTCCCGGGTCCCAAGGCCGTCGGGCCGCAATTGCAGCGCTTCCGGCAGCCGGGCGCGGCATCCGCCGACCGCTCGCTCGACTACTGCAGCGGTTGCGGCGTATGCTCGCAGGTGTGCCCGCATGGCGTGCAGATCGCCGAGATGAACGCCATCGCGCGCGCGGGCATCGCAGCGCGGGACGGCGTGCCGCTCCGCAACCGGCTGCTTGCTCAGCCCGAGCTGCTCGGGCGCATTGGGTCTCCGCTGGCGCCATTGTCCAACCTGCCGCTGCGTTTTCGTCCCGCCCGCCGGCTGATCGACCGCGCCATCGGCATCGACCGGCGCGCGCCGCTGCCCTCTTTCGCACGCCGGACGTTTCGGCGCTGGTTCCGGCGCAGCACCCGCGACATAGACGTGATCGGCAGCTATAAAGTGGTGTACTTCCACAGTTGCAGTACGAACCATTACGAGCCGCACATCGGCAAGGCCGCCGTCAAGGTGCTCGCGCGGAACGGCTGTAAGGTGAGCATTGCGGAGCAGAACTGTTGCGGCTTGCCGTTGCAGTCCAACGGCGCGTTTAAGGCGGCGCGCGCGCTGGCGCAGGCGAATGTTGCAAAACTCGCGCCCTATCTCCGTGAGAACTACATCGTAGTCGGAACGAGTACGAGTTGCACCCTGGCGCTGCGGCACGAGTACCGCGCCGTGCTCGGGCTGGAGGGGCCGGATGTGGACCTGCT
The DNA here is from genome assembly GCA_046753805.1 of Anaerolineales bacterium. Lineage (GTDB taxonomy): Bacteria > Chloroflexota > Anaerolineae > Anaerolineales > JBHHUI01 > JBHHUI01. The sequence continues at coordinate 755 of JBHHUI010000646.1, read as the reverse complement.
TGCGCGCAGCACGTATGATCTATTCGAGTTTCTTGCCCTGCTGGCGGACGACGAGGCTTTTAACGCCCGGCTGAAGCCGATCAACAGGCACGTCTTCTATCACGGCCCGTGCCAGTTGCGCAGCCATTACGTGGGTGAACCGGCTGTCCGGCTGCTACGCAGGATTCCGATGCTGCAGGTCAGCCGATCCACCGCGGCGTGCTGTGGAGTGGCCGGCACCTACGGCCTGAAATCGGAGAAGTACCGCATTGCGCGTGATGTGGGCGCAACGCTCTTTGAAGAGATCGCAGCTGCAAAGCCTGACCGCGTGGTGTGCGACTCCGAAACGTGCCGCTGGTGGATCGAACACCACACGGGCATAAAGACGGTACACCCCGTGGAATTGCTTGCGGAAGCGTACCCGCAGCGCGTGCGCGCCCGCTAAGGTACAGGTGCGCTACCTCGTCTACGGAACCGGGGCCATCGGGGGGCTGATCGGCGGCACGCTGGCGGCCCACGGCGGCGTGGTCACGTTCCTCGCCCGTCCCCGATCTGCAGCGCATCTTCGACAGCGTGGCCTCCAGGTGCGGAACGGGGGGGACACATTCTCCGTAGTCGCGCCGCAGGTCGTTACGTCGCCCACGGAGGGGCTGGCGCGCACACCGGACGCGATTCTACTGGCAGTAAAGTCGCAGAGCACTTCGGGGGTCATCGACGAACTACAAGCCGCCGCCCGGCCCATCCCGCCGGTGGTCTGTCTGCAAAATGGCGTGGAC
>JBHHUI010000645.1:0-2407 GCA_046753805.1 Anaerolineales bacterium | reverse complement strand
GATGGTTTGTGGACTGGCGTGGCGATGCTGCATCAGGCGCTGGATGAAGAATCGCTGTAACAGGACCGCAAGGCTCTGCGGAGCAGTCGTGGTCATCACACACCTCCTGAAGGTTTTAAAAAGCGTTGGGCCGCGATGGCGAGCAACTCGGGGGTTGCAGTAACGTACCAATATGTATCAGTGACATGCGCATGACCGACATAGGTCGATAGCGCCAGAATATGGCGATCAATATCCAATCCCTGTGCGTACCATCGCTCGAGCCGATGGCAGATGAACGAATGACGGAGATCATGAATGCGGGGGAAAGGGTGGCCGCCACGCGAACGCCAACCCAGCTGATGTCTTAGTAGCTTAAACGCATACTGCAAGCTCCTGGTGGAGGCGGTTCGGCCACCATCGAAGACAAAGAAGGCTTGAGTCTGTTGGCTGAGGGATTCGCCATCACGCCGTTGAGCGTAGCATTGCAGGGCGTGTATGGTCGTGGGATGCATGGGCACCCAGCGTGTCTTGCCGTACTTGGTTTGCCGGATGAGCAACCTGCCGTGGACCAGATCCACATCGGTACGTTGTAATCCGGTGGCTTCTGAAATGCGCAATCCCGTTGCCGCGATCAAGCCGAAAATGGCGGCGCAGGTGGCGCCCCGCAAACCACCCGCCGGATGCAGATGAACGCAGGCTGCCAACAGGGCTTGGATCTCGGCAGCGGTAAAAATATGGGGTTGCAGGCGGCGATGTCCCGGCCCAAACAGATTGCGGCACGGGACTTCTGTGGTCGGTTCGAATTGCTGGCAGTATTGGGCAAAGGGGCGCAACACTTCGAGGCGTCGTGCGGCGGTCAACCGCTTCTGCCGACGTGATGACATGGCCCACTGAACGGCGCCCTTCGATCTGCAGAGCGAAGCCGGCCTGTCGACGGTTGCTCAGATAGGCGTTCACCCGATCAAGCATCGTTGTCAGTGTGTTCATGGCTGTCTCCCCGGCCATGGCAGAGCCACTTGGGCCAGTGCTGACAGATCGACCTTGGCATAGATCGTCGTGGTATCGAGCGAGCGGTGGCGCAATAGATCGGAGATCTCTTTGAATCGCGCACCGCCTTGGATCAACCGACCAGCCAGGGTGTGCCGCAGGATGTGCGTGCCGCGAATCCGGTGCTCGAGGCCACAGCGAATGGCCGCGTTACGAACTGCATTACGCACGATGTCAGGGTCCGCTGGTGCATTGCGCGGGGGACGGTGGCACACGAAAATCTCTCGCCTTGTCGTTGGTGGGCGGCCATCCTGCAAATAGGCTGCAATCGCCTGGCCTGTCGCCTCAGGGAGTGGCAGCACGTCGATCCGTTTACCTTTCGCGTGGATGTGCAGGGTGCCGGCATGCCAATCCACATCGTCCAGCTTCAGCTGGGCGACCTCTGAACGCCGTAATCCCAAATCGAGAAGGCATCGGGTGATCGCATAGTCGCGTTGCCCGGTGGCACGGCTGCGATCAAAGGCGTTGAGTAATCGGGTGATCTCCTCGTCAGAGAGGACTTGTGGCAATCCGGACAGACGCCATTGCGCGACCCGGGGCAGGGCCGCAATCAATGCCGTGGTCTGGTCGCCTTGAATGGCACGGAACGTGAAGTAACTGCGAAGTGAGATAGCGGCGGCTTTGATGGACCCAGGCTTGTAGCCGGCAGTGTATCGTGACATGAAATGGACGACATCGGTCGGTTGGATCGCAGCCAGTTGCAGCGGTCTGGCTCCGAAACGGTCGATGAGGAAATCACGTACTTGGCGGATCCGCGGTGAGCGCGTTGCCAGCGACAACCCACGAACCGAGGCAAGGTACTGGTCGAAGGCCTCAATCTCCTGTGCAATCGCTGTGGGAAGGCTCGCTGTGTACGGCTGCCAATCGCCGTTCCCGCCGAACATCTCGAGTAACTGCTTTAAGGCAGCGCGTATCTCGGTACGTGTCCGTCGGCAACGTGGTGCACAACGACATTCCGGCAGATGGCTGTCGAGGAAATCCGTTATCAGGACTCCACTGAGGTCATCCAGGCAGGCCCGCCGCTGCGCGAACCAATGGGAGAAATGTGCCAGGCAACTCAGGTAGCTTGCAGTGGTCCGGGTAGCATAGCCGCACTCGGTGAGATAGTGCAGGTACGCATCTGCGTGGGCTCCCAGCGTTGACTCGGCCAGCCACTCGCGTTCCAGAGGTCTTTTGTTTGAATGGTCAAGAACTGACATGACGGCTCTCCTTTGTGTTGTTGAGGTGACACAAGGAGAGCATCGAGAATTATGGAAAGTAAATCAGTGTAGAGGGCTTACCATCGGGCTTTACATCAAGCTGATTCCTGGAACTTGGATGAGAAACCTTCCATAACTGGAAACCTTACATAACGCCGTCCGATCACAAAAGGTCGGAT
>JBHHUI010000644.1:0-2407 GCA_046753805.1 Anaerolineales bacterium | reverse complement strand
CCGCATGACGGTCAGATCGGCTTTGAAGCCGCCGTTGGGCGTGAGCAACGGCGTATACACAGCGCGGCCGACCTTCACATCCATCTGGTTAACGGTCATGTACTGGATGAAATCGAGCGCGCCCGGGCCGGAGAAGTCGAATATCGAGAACGACGACAGATCGACAAGTCCGACTCGGTCGCGCATGGCGAGATGCTCGGCGTTGATGATCGGCGACCACCAGCGGCTATCCCACTCCGCCGGCCGGTCCATCAACCGATCGCGATATTCGTCCAGCAGTGGACGATTTGTTTCGTACCAGTGCGGGCGCTCGAAGCCCCCGGCGTCGTAGTAGAAAGCGCCCAGCGCCTCGGTGCGCGCGAAGAACGGGCTTACGCGGGCAAAGCGCGAGCTCTCATATTGCTCGAACGGATGCACGATTCCGTACATCTTGTTAAACGACTCGCCCGTGCGCGACCAGATGTGCTTCTTTGTGCGGGCGTGGCCGTAAAAGCGCGCCACGTTTGACGCGGTGATGTCGAACTCGGTTGTGTTATGGATCATCCACTCCGCACACATGCGGGCGAAACCCGGCGCTTCCTTAATCCAGATTGCGGCGCACGACCACAATCCGCCGACTTCCGTCTCGCCGATCATCGGGCCGCCGTCCGGCGTCAGCGACATCAGGCCGTTGATCGAATGCCGAATTCCTGCGCCTTCAGCCGCCAACGCGTCTCCGAGCAATTCGAGTGCAAGTTCGAGGGCCTCGTCGAAGTCGTCCTGCGTAAACGGCAGTTCGGTCGGCGAGAGCGCCGCCTCTTCGATCGACGGGATGTCATCCGGATCGTGGTGCATTGGGCGGTGAATATACGAACCGACCTCCATGTCGCTGCCATTCTGGCGTTCATACATATTGGCGTCCATGTCCCGAATCACCGGGAAATCGACTTCGCCGGTAGTACTCTCGAATAACGGGATGGGGCCAACGCTGACAAGTTGGTGCACCATCGGGACAAGTGGAATGGTCGCGCCCGCCATACGCGCGATGCGTGGCGCCCACACACCGCACGCAATGACGACGGTATCCGCCTTGATGACGCCTTGATTCGTCTGCACGGCTGCGATGCGCCCGTGGACCACGTCGAGTCCGGTGACTTCCACGTTGGGTGCAGTCGTCAGCGCGCCCAGCTCCTGCGCTCGCTCGCGCATGAGCGTGCCGAAGTACAACGGATCGACGACGCCGGCGGTTGGGGTGTAGAAGCCGCCCAGGATAATGTCGGCGTTGAGATACGGTACTTTCTCTTTGACCTGCGCCGGGGTCAGTAGCTCGGCATCAATTCCCCAGGACTTTGCAGACGAAATGCGACGGGTAAGCTCCTGCATGCGTTCCGGCGTGCGCGCGACTTCGATTCCGCCGGAGTCCACGTACACGCCGGCCTCCTGGAACTGCGCAATGCTGTCGAGCGTCAGGAGCGACATCTCTTTGGAGTGATCGACCGGGAAGATGAAGTTGGAGGCATGCCCGGTCGAGCCGCCCGGATTGGGCAGCGGGCCTTTGTCCACGAGGACGATGTCGCGCCAGCCAAGCCGGGCAAGATGGTAGACGAGGCTGTTACCTACGATGCCGGCGCCGATGACGACGCAACGGGCGGATTTGGGGAGGTCTGCCATTGTTCAACTCCAGATTACATTACAAAATGGTCGTGTGCGGCGGCAGGGAATTGGAGAGCGGCGATCCGTGATCGAACGCAGGCACTAATCTCCACTACCCATTCACCGAAAAACTGCTGTTCGGGTTGATTTCGCGGTTACGCGAATAGAAACCCATGTTGAGTACGTTTCCGGTATAGGGCAACTTCACCTGCACGGGATCGCGGTCATGGTCCTGTCCTTGTTCCACGGAGTCGATAAGCTCCGCCATACAGTGGCCGGCCACCGGTGCGTTCTTGAACTGATTGCCGCTCGTTCCGATCGCCATGTAAAATCCGCCCAGGTCGGACTTATCGTAGATCGGGATCCAGTCATCGGACACGTCGTACAGGTCGGTGAGACCGCGCGGCTGATTCGGGATTTCCAGACTGGGAATGCGCTGTGCCAGCCGATACACCTGCGCCTTCCAGCGGGCTTCGGTAAGCTCTCGGTTGAAGTTGTCGGGGTCCTCAATCCACTCGCGCGGGTCGCAGGCGGGGTCTTCGCTGCCGACCAGGATCGTGTTGCCCGTCTCCGGCCGGAAATACAGCCCGGTGTCGCCATCCGACGTGTGCGCGCCGTCTGCTTCGAAGTTGAACCCTGCCGGCGAGGGCACATGGTGTACTTCGTGCCGCAGCGCCTTTGTCTTGATATTCATGCCGTCTTCGACGCCCGCCATGCGGTTGATGACAAACGAGTGCGGCCCGGCGACGTTGACGACCACCGGCGCGTCAACCCT
>JBHHUI010000643.1:0-2415 GCA_046753805.1 Anaerolineales bacterium | reverse complement strand
GGCGATGGCATTGATCAGCCCCTGTGGGTCCGTCGCAAGCGGAGCCAGGCCCTCCTGAACGCCGAGCACCAGCATGTGGTTCGACTGTGATGGCCGCGTCACATCGTGCACTTCTTCGCCGATGAGCACGAGCACGCGCCGTCCGTTCGCTGCGACGTGATAGCCTTCCGGCCCGCGCACGCGAACGTTATGGTCGGTGACCACAATAAAGTCCAGCCCAGCTGCGAGCGCTGCCTGTGCTATATCCTCGTGGTATAACTCGCCGTCCGAGTACGGCGTGTGCATGTGTAGGTTGCCAACGTATTCGAACAGTGACGACATGGGTTATTAGAACAGCTTGCGACGCGCGTGCTCTATTATAGGCTGAACGCCCGCCGCCGAGCACATTACAGCAGCTGGAGTTGTCGGAATCTAACCAAACGTTCTAACTCTATCTGCTTTCTAACAACTTTATACCTGATTTATTCCGCCTTCTAATGGCGCGCACTTTTATAATGACGACAATTGATGCCGGCAAACCAGCAGCCAAAACATTGGCCGTGCTCATCGCTTCGGTAGCTGCAATCTCCGGATGCCTTGCGCCCGCAAGCGATGCGAGCACGGCGTTTGCGCCCCGGGCTGTAGCGCTCACGACGACACCGTTCGTTTTGGCGACGGCGACGGCGACGCAATCCGGCGGAGCCGATGTAGCCGTGCCGGTACAGGAGCACCAGCACCCGGGAGAGGGGGAACGCGTGACGACGGAACCAGTCGCGATACAACTTCCGACATCCACGTCCGTCGCAGCCGCCTCCGTTTCGTCGACGGCCGTTTCGCCGCAGTATGCATCGGACACGCCGGCGCCGATTGCACAACCTGCACCGGTGGCCGCTCCCGTCTCCGAAATCGCCAGCGCCGAACAGATGGTAATCGATCTCGGCAATGCGCAGCGGGCAAGCTTCGGGCTAGGGCCGCTTATGCGTGACGAGACAATCATCGCCATCGCCCGTGAACGTGTCAGCGACATGATAGCGCGTGACTACTTCGGACACTTCGATCCTCTCACCGGCGCTTCGCTCGGACGTGACCTGATTGCGGCCGCCGGATTCGAGCGCGGGGGAGAGATAATCTATTGGAGTGGTGCGGTGGAGTTGGCTGACTTCCCGGCCCGGGCAGTGAATTGGTTTATGAACGATCCGCCCCATGCGGAGGCGATTCTCTCTCCGGCCTACACGCGCACCGGCGCTGGGATCGCGTGGAACGGCGTTGGTTGGGTACTCGTGCAGAATTTCGCGCTGCCGTAAATTGATGACCATGGAACCAGCCGCAGACCTGCTCGCCGACCCCGCCGCCGAACACGGTGAATACTTCGCAGACGGTCATCGCTTTGGCCGTTTTGCAATCCGGGAGTTCCTGTGCGCTACGGGTGCATCTGCCGCGTACCGCGCGCGCGAGATGGGCGCAGCCCGCGAAGCTGTGCTCAAGGTCTATACGCCGCGTTTCTCGGGAGTGCCCGGCCTGGCCAACTACGTCCGAACCGTCGCCCAGCGCGACCACGCCGACCTTGCGCATCCAAATCTGGCGCAGTTTTTCCGCGCCGGCGTGAGCGCCAGTCGAATTTTTATCGCGCGTGCGTATACTGCCGGCGGCAGCGCGCAGGATCGGCTCAACGCGGGGGAATCATTTTCGGTGCCAGAGGTGCTTGCGATTGTTCGCGACCTCGCCCAGGCGCTGCACTATCTCCACGCACGCGGCGTGGTCCACCGCAACATCAAACCATCCAATATCCTCTTTGGCGATGACGGTCGCGCCATGCTTGCGGATGCTGGCCTGCGCCCGTTATTGGAAGCCGCCAACCAGACTTATCTGGCGAGCGGCGTCTTGCTGCAGTCGCGCGCTTATCAGGCGCAGGAGCAACTGGCGGCGAAAGGCGCAACGCCGCAATCTGACATCTTCAGCCTGGCGGCCTCGCTGTACACGCTGCTGACCCGCATGCCGCCGTTCGAGGCGGAGGAGCCGCGCGCGCTGCTGGAAGAGCAACTTGTGGGGGCGCCGCCTTCCGCCCGCCGGCATGTTCCGGCCGTGCCGGCCGAAATGGATGCGCTGCTACAGCGTGCGATGGATTTCGCGCCGGGCCGCCGTCCACAATCCATTAAAGCGTTTGCAACGGAATTGGGTATTGAAATCGGCGCGCCCGCGGCGGTTGTGCCGGTTGTTGAGACGGAAGGCCCCGGTAATGAAGAAAAGATTGCCATTCGCGGGCGGCCGCCGAAAAAGTTGCCGGAACGGGCGCACGCCCCCAGAGTGCGCATCGGCGATCAGTTTGCGCGCCTCACCATTCGGAGCCGCATCGCTTTTACACCCATCGCCACGATATTCCGGGCCTCCGACAGCGCCGACAAGCGCCAGGTCGTTTTCAAGATTCTCGGTCCGGAC
>JBHHUI010000642.1:0-2416 GCA_046753805.1 Anaerolineales bacterium | reverse complement strand
CGCTACCATTTTTGTCGCTCCCGACACGGAACTGGAACTCACCGAACTCCCGGACGCGTCTGCGCAAGCGCGGGATGTATTGCTCACACTACTGCGCGGGCGGCTGCTGGTCGACGCCGTGCTAGGGCCCAACGACACGTTTCAGATTCGTACGCCCGCACTGGATGTCGCCCAGGTTGTGGGATCCTTGATGGGCGTGGAATACGATCCTGCCAGTCAGACGTTCCAGGTAGACTGTCTCGAAGGACATTGCCGCATGGGCAAATCCGCCGATCTGGAAAGCGAATCTATTGCAGACGCGGTCGATCTTGAGGGCGGCCAGTACTCCTTCCAAAGTCCTGACACCACTCCCGAGCCGCCGCAGAATTCGCGCAACGAAATCTGGCAGCCGTTGGGAGGCGAGCGCGTGCCGCCCCCGATTGTGCCCACGCCTGATGCGACGGCTGAGCGCGCCGACTTCTGCGCAACGCACCAGGCGCAATTCCCCACGACTCCGTGTCCGTAAACTTGGATACATCGCTGCGCGCCCATGCCATTCCGCGTCGTCATCTATAGTCCGGATGAGCACATCCGCTATGACCTGGGCACGCTGGACGAACAGGGCGTGGGAGGCGGAATTACGGCGCGCGTGCGACTAGCACATGCGCTGGCTGACCTTGGGCACGCGGTCGCTCTGTTCGCAAATGTGCCGCACCAATCCATATCAGGCGGTGTGCAATACCGACGACACACTGATCTAACCGATGTCGATGCCGATGTTTTTGTCGCCTCCACCAGCGGTGGTCGGTATTCTTTGGAGAGCTTGTGCGGCGTTCCAGTAAGAACACGCCTGCGAATTCTCATGGTGCATGGTACGGCTCCGCCCGCTGCCTTGCACTACCTGCAGCCGGACTACATTTACGCGCCGAGCAACTTCATTCGTGACTGTGTGGTGTCCAGGTGGGGATACCCACCGGAATGCGTTTTCGTGAGTCCGCGCGGCGTTGCCGGATATCTGTTTGAGCCGGACGGGAGCGCCGTTTCTCGCGATCCGTTTGCGCTCGTGTACGCCGGCCACCCATCGAAAGGGCTGGCGGCCGCCGTAGGAGTATTGCGACACCTGCGGTCGCATGATCCGCGCTACGAGTTGCATGTGTACGGCGGCGACGGGTTGTGGGGCGGGTACGACGAACCGCCGCCAGTCGAGCTGGGGCTGCACTATCATGGGTTGATCGGGCAGCGCGTGCTCGCGCGCGCATTGCAGACTTGCCAGTTTAGTATGAACCTCCAGACGCGGCGCGAGCCGTTCGGCATGGTCGTCACGGATTCCATGCGCGCCGGATGTATCGTCATCGCCAGCCCGGTCGGCGCTTATCCCGAGCTGGTGCGCGACGGCGAGAACGGTTTCCTCGTGCCCGGCGCGCCCCACTCCGACGAAACGCAGGCGCGCGTGGCGGCGCTCATTCTGGGGTTGGCAGATGACCCTGCGCGGGCCGCGCGCCTCCGCGCAAGCGCTCGCCGGTCTGTATTGGACTGGCAGACAGTGGCCGCCGTCTGGGAGAGCCACTGGCGCTGGGCGCTCGATATGGAAACGACGCCCACCGGTGCCTGTCCCTACTGTGCGGGCGCAAGTTTGCAGCTGGCCGATGGCTTGCATTGTACGGCGTGCGGCCGGTACGAAAGGAAACCTGCATGACCAGCGACCGTAGTCTTGCCATCCTGATCGCGGGGCACTTCGGGTTTGGAAACCTGGGTGACGAAGCGATCCTGGCATCCATGGTCACACATTTGCGGGAACTGGCCCCGGCCTTGAAGCTGTGCGTCGTTTCGGGCGAGCCGGACGCCACGCGGACGCTTCATGGCGTGCAGGCAGTGGACTGGCGAGATTGGGAACAGGTCATTTCGCTTGCTGCCGCCAGCGACTTGCTGCTGCTTGGCGGGGGCGGCCTGTTTCACGATTACTGGGGCTTCGACCCTGACACGCTGCTGACGGGCGAGCATGCCGGGCTTTCTTTCTTCGGCGGCCTGCCCCTGCTTGGCGCGCTGCTGGAAAAGCCGGTCATGCTGTACGCGGTGGGCGTCGGGCCGCTGCACAGCGCCCTGGGCCGCGCCTACACGCGCACCCTGTTCGAACTTGCCAGTCGGGCGTCCGTGCGGGACGCGGCCTCACTGGAACAGCTGCGCGCCATCGGCGCGCCGACGGATGGCGTGCAGTTGACGGCGGACCCGGCGTTCGACTTGGCGGATCAGCCCGCCCCGGCGGCGCCCCCGGAGGGAGCCGAACAACCCCATGTCGGCGTGGCCTTGCGCGAGTGGAGCATCGACGTTTCGCCGGAGTATTGGGAGCGCCAGGTGGCCGCTGCGCTCGACGCGTTTCTCGACCGCTACGGCGGCGGCGTGGTTTTCATCCCATTCCAATCAGGGCGAGGAGCCGTGC
>JBHHUI010000641.1:0-2418 GCA_046753805.1 Anaerolineales bacterium | reverse complement strand
CACAGATGTTTATGCTGGTGACGTTGGCGAGCAATTGGAACCTGACGGGTGGATTCACCGGCTATGTCGATTTTGGACACGCTGTGTTCTTTGGCCTTGGCGCCTACGGCACAGGTGTTGTGATGCACCGCCTGCGTCCGCTTTTCCTCGGCTCGTCCCCGACCTACCCGGGTATCATGGAAACTCCACTCAGCCTGTTCTGGCCGGCGCTGATTGTAGGCGGGCTGGCGGCGGCCGTATTTGCCCTGTTGATTGGATGGGCCACACTGCGCTTGAAGGGGCCGTATTTTTCCATCGCCATGCTGGGCACGTTTGTAGCCATGCGCGAGATCGTGCGCGTCAGCAAGCCGCTTACAGGGGGCGGCGAGGGCCTCACGCTTCCGCCGTATTTAAATCGAATGCTGTTCTACTACGTGACGATGGGGTTAGCCATTCTGGTGATCGCGCTTATGTACTGGATCCGCCGGACCGAGTTCGGCGCCAGCCTGATCGCCATCCGCGAAGATGAAGTAGGCGCGGAAATGCGCGGCATTAATACCACGCTGCACAAGATCACCGCTTTCTGGATCGCCGCGTTTCTGTCCGGCCTGGTCGGCGGCATGTGGGCGTTTCAGAACACCTTTATCGATCCCGATATTGTCTTCTTCGAGAGCCGCACCGTTGAGCTCGTGATGATGACGATGCTCGGCGGGCTGGGCACGGTGGCGGGGCCGGTGATCGGGGCCGCGCTCATTTACTGGCTGCGCGACGTGGTGTGGGCCAACTTCCTGCAGTTCCACCTCATCGCGCAGGGCGTGCTGCTGATTCTGATCGTGCTGTTCGTCCCAGAGGGCATCATGGGTACGCTGGGCGACCGCTCGGGCACGACGCTCGGGCGTCTCCTCGGCAAATGGTTCCGGGACACAGCGCGCGAGGAGCAAGCGGCATGAGCGTTGCAACAAACGGTCAACAACCCCTGTTGGAGGGCCGCAAGGTCACCAAGTATTTCGGCGGTCTGGCGGCCGTCAACCGGGTGGACTTCGCAGTGTACCCCGGAGAGATCGCGGGATTGATCGGGCCAAACGGCAGCGGCAAGACGACGTTATTTGATTGCCTCAGCCGCGTGCAGGAAATCAATATTGGACAAGTATTCTTCAAAGGCGTCGAAATCACGCACAAGAAACCTTTCCAGGTGGCACACATGGGGTTGGCGCGTACGTTTCAAGTGATTCGCGTTTATCGTCAATTGACCGTACTCGACAACATGCTGCTCAGCCGCCAGTGGCGGGGCGAAAGCTTACTCAGCCAATTGCGTCCCAGCCATCCACATACCGAAACGCGCGCGCGCGACCTGATCCACTTTCTCACACTGGATCACCTCGTGGACGAGAAGGCCGGCAACCTTTCCGGCGGCCAGCAGCGTTTGCTCGAGATCGGCATGGCGTTGATGCCCGACCCTGATCTGGTACTGCTCGACGAGGCTGCCTCCGGCGTTAACCCCACTCTGATTGAGACCATCAAGGACCGTATCCGACAACTTAACGCAGAGCAGGAAAAGACCTTTCTGCTGATCGAGCACAATATTCAGTTCATTGCGGACTTGTGCAGCCGCGTTTTCGTGCTGAACTACGGCGAGAAACTTGCGGAAGGCACGCCGCAGGAAATCATGGACAACGAAGCCGTGATTGAGGCCTACTTCGGAGCTTGATATGAGCGATGGCGGGAATGGTCGTCCCCTGCTGGACGTACATGAACTCTTCGCCGGGTATACGGACTTTGATATCCTGCAAGGGGTTTCGCTGCAGGTGTACGCGGGTGAGATCGTGTGCGTGATCGGGCCGAACGGGGCTGGTAAATCGACCGTGTTTAAGTCGCTGTATGGTTTTGTGAAAGTGCGCAAGGGGCGCGTCGTTTTCGACAATCGCGATCTGACCGGCGCTCGCCCGCAAGAGATGCTGCGCGCCGGCGTGGCGATTGTGCCGCAGCTGCGCAGCGTGTTCCCGCAGATGACGGTTCATGAGAACCTGGAAATGGGCATGTATCTGGAGCGCGACGTCGAGCGCGTGCGGCGGCGCGTCAATTACATCTTCGAGTTGTTCCCCCGGCTGGCCGAGCGCGCAAAGCAGAAAGCGGGCACGATGAGCGGCGGCGAGCAACGCATGCTGGAAATCGGCCGCGCGCTCATGTTCGAGCCAAAGCTGGTGCTGATGGACGAGCCTTCGGCGGGCCTCGCGCCTTTGATCACCAAGGCCATCTTCGAACAGGTCAAGCGCCTGAACGAGGAGATCGGCCTCACGGTGCTGATGATCGAGCAAAACGCGCGCCAGGGCCTCGAGATCAGCGACCGCGGTTATGTGCTGGAACTCGGCAAGAATACCTATGAGGGTTCCGGCCAGGAGCTGATCGAAAACCCGGACGTGCGCCGGGCGTTTCTCGGCG
>JBHHUI010000640.1:0-2429 GCA_046753805.1 Anaerolineales bacterium | reverse complement strand
GCGCGCGCGCGGCGGCGAGACCGTCCGCTTCGACTACGCTTTCGCCGTTACCATTGTCGTGACGTTGCTCGTCTCGCCGCGCACCGGCACCACAAGCCAGCCGCTCCTGTACCCGGTGCTCGTCATGCTGCTGGCGTCGGCCATGAGCAGGCGCGCGGGGAAGCAAGCCGCATCGGTCGCCGTCGCGCTCGGCGTAGTTGCCGTCGGCATGTGGTGGCTGTTCCTCATCACGGTCGAAGGTCGCGTCGAGCAGCCGCCGGTATTTGTGCCGCTCCCGGTGGGCGTGGCCGGCGCGCTGTTGCTTTCCGGGGCGCACCGCGAGCGCGAAGTGGCCACGTGAAACATCGTCTGGCGCTGGTGAGCTTGCTGCTGGCTGCATTCGCGCTGCGCACCGTCCGGCTACGTACGCGGCCAGTATGGTACGACGAAGCAGGCACGTTTCTGCTCGCCGACGCCGGATTGGAAGGGATCCTGGCCGGTACAGTTGGGGCCGGTACAGCGGCGGCCGAGGAACATCCCGTGCTGTATCACGCGCTGCTTTGGGCGTGGTTGCAGCTGCTCGGCGCGTCCGCGTTTGCGGCGCGGCTGCTATCGGTATTCTCCGGGCTGATCGTCGTCGGTCTGGCCTATCGGCTGGCGCGGGAAGTGCTGCGCGCTGAACGCGCGGCGACCGCCGGCGCGGCGTTCCTCGCCCTGGCGCCGTTTCAGATTCATTACGCGCAAGAACTGCGCATGTACGCGCTGCTCGCCATGTGGCTGCTTGCGGCCACATGGGCGTACGTGCGCGCGGTGCGCGGATCAGGCATGCGCGGGTGGGTTGTTTTTGGATTACTGGCTGCGCTGGCGCAATACACACACACGCTGGCGAGTCTGTATCTTGTACCGCTGGCGTTGACGGCTGTGCTGCTCCGGCGTCGCCGAGTGATCCGTAATACCGTGCTCGCCGGGCTGCTGGCGCTGCTGTTGTACGTGCCGTGGTTATTCGTGCTGCCCCGCCAGCTTACCAAGATCGGACAGGGCTTCTGGATTGGTCGCCCGGGGGCGTCCGAATTTGTGCGCACGCTGCTGGTGTTCACTTACAACCTGCCGTTGCCGGGTGGCATGGCGGGTCTGGGCCTGGGGCTGTTCGTCGGGCTGGTCGCTGCGCTGGTGTCTGTGCGAGCCGTTCTGGGTGCTGCCCGGAGCGGGTCCTCGGCCGGCCGGGGGGCGCTCTGGCTACTCTATCTGGGGCTGGCGCCGTTCGGGTTGATGTTTATCGTGTCACAGTGGTTTCCGGTATATGTGGAACGGGCGCTGCTCGCCAGCAGCGGGATGTATCTGCTAGGGCTGGCCGGAGGGTTGTTTGGGGCCGCGCTGCCACGCCTTCCAGCGACGATCACGGTCGCGGCGCTGGGGATCGTCGCGACGGCGGGCACGTTCACGTATTTCACCTACGCTGGATTTCCGTACGCGCCGTACGATCGGCTTGCCGAATACCTTGCGTCCGACGCAGTCGCGGGCACGGTGACGGTGCACAGCAACAAACTTACCTTCCTGCCGACGCACTTTTATAACCCGGCGAACCGGCAGGCCTTCGTCGCCGACGCCCCGGGCAGCGGCGACGACACTTTTGCACCGGAAACGCAGGCGGTCATCGGTGTGCGCGAATCCGACTCGGTGAAGGATGCCGTTGGAGACGCCGAGCGTGTGCTGTTTGTCATCTTTGAAGATCGCGCTCGGGCGGAGTATGCGACTGCCGGGGCGGGCGAGCCTCCCCAACTGGCGTGGTTGGACGCGCATTTCCAGCGTCGCAGCGCCACAGCGTTCGGGGAGGTTGCTGTGCTGGAGTATGTGCGCCCGTGACAGAGGCGAGAACGCGAATGGTGTCTGGCGCGCTCGCACTATTCGGAATCGCGCTTGTCGTAGACGCGGCGTTGGCGTATTTCATCGCCACCCCGGGGACGATGGACGCTGCGTACTACTACGGCGGCGCGCTGCGGCTCGTGCGCGGGCATGGCTTTACCGAGCCATATCTGTGGAATTATTTGGCCGGAGTCAGGTCGCTCCCGGCGCCCGGCTTTCTGTATTGGATGCCGCTCACGTCAATTGTCTCGGCGGCGGCGATGTCCGTGCTGGGAGCGACCTATCGCGCGGCGCAGGTCCCGCTGGTGCTGGCAGCTTCGACATTGCCGGTGCTTACCTACCAGCTTGGGAAGCGTTGGAGCATCCATTGGCGTGCAAGTTTCACCGCTGGGCTGCTGGTCATCTTTAGCGGTTTCTTCAGCCTGTTCTGGACGGGTACCGATTCCTTCGCATTGTTTGCCCTGCTCGGCGCACTCACGTTAATGGCGGGCGCGCGCGCAGCTGATTCGGGCCAGGCGCGGATTTGTCTCGCGGCCGGCGTACTGGCGGGCGCGGCGCATCTCACGCGCGCCGACGGCGTCCTGCTC
>JBHHUI010000639.1:0-2432 GCA_046753805.1 Anaerolineales bacterium | reverse complement strand
CGCCAGGGTTTCGAAGGTGCGCGCGAAAGCCTCGCGTGACGGCGCGATCAGCCCCGACGCGCGCTCGCCCGAGCACAGACGCGTGATGAACTGAAGCGGGTCGAGATCAAGCTCCGAGATGCTGCCCTGCGTCGCTAGTTTGATCGACAGCGGCAAAACCGTAATGTTGTGCTCGCGCACGAATCCGGGATTGAGGAAATGCGCGGAACTATCGGTGACAATTCTGACGCTGGGCACGAGTATTTGTTCTCCGGGGTTACTCAATCGAGAAAATATAAAAGTAGTGCTGCTGACCGCCCGCGTAGACCTGGACTTCCAACTCGCCATACGCGGCCTCGATCTCCCCGGCGATCTCCCGTGCAGCGCTCTCGGGAACATCGGCGCCGTGGTAGAGCGTGAGCAACTCGTAGTCTTCGGCCTGCATGATCTGCAGCAGGTTGAAGACACAGTCTCGCACCGATTTACTCGCGCACTTTATTTCGCCATTGTGCAGCCCGATGATCTGCCCTTCACGGACGGCCACGCCATTCAGGGTCACGTCGCGCGTAGCGGTGGTGACTTCGCCGGTCTCCACCTCGTCGATGCGCGCCGTCATCGCAGCAACCACTTCATCCAGCTCGCCGGCCGGATTGAAAGCCAGCTGCGCGGCGATGCCCTGCGGGACCGTACGCGTGGGCAATACGCGCACCTGTTTGACGCTGAGCGCCGCAGCCTGTTCGGCGGCGAGTTGGATATTCTTATTGTTGGGCAGGACAATCACCTTGTCAGTGGGCGCGTCTTCAAATGCGCGCAGGATGTCCTGCGTGCTGGGGTTCATCGTCTGGCCGCCCGAAACAAGCGCGACGCCCGGGCGGTGGAAGATGTGATCAAAGCCGCGCGCGGGGCTTACCACCACGTTCAGCAGCTGCCCTGCTTCGATCTCTACCCGGGGCAGCGCGCCGCCTCCCTGCTGTGCCATCTGATCGAGCAGGTTTTCCATGTGGACGTTGACGACAGTGCCGAGCGATTCGGTGTACTCAATCGGCTCGAAGCGCTTCTCTTTGGGCAGATGGATATGCACGCGGAGCAGGTCGTCTCCCTGGCCCACTTGAATGGAGGTACCAATCAGTTCCAGGCGGTTGTAAAAACTCTGCAGGTCCAGGTCCGACCGGGGGCGAAAATCCACTACCACTTCCCAGTCCTGGCCCGGTTCAATCATCTCGTCGAGCAATGCGCCGACGGCATCCATGTCTATCGGCTTGAATTCGCTTTGCAGAGCAACGTCGAGCGACTCCCCACGCAGGAAGCGCAACATGCCATCAAACAGAATCTGGAGGCCATAACCGCCCGCGTCCACCACGCCGGCCTGTTTGAGCACCGGCAACAATTCCGGCGTATTTGCCACCGAGGCCTCGCACGCGGCGACGACATCTTGCAAACAAGCGATGAAATCATTTGTGTTCGCAGCGCTGGTGTGCGCCGCCGCGGCGGCATCTTTTATCACGGTGAGGATGGTGCCCTCGACCGGTTTGACGACGCCCCGGTAGGCCGTGTCGGAGGCCTCCTGCAGGGCGGCAGCCAGCGCGGGGACATCGGCCGCCTCGGTGGATTCCAGGCTGTGAGCAATGCCGCGCAATATTTGCGAAAGGATCACGCCGGAGTTGCCGCGCGCGCCCATCAGCGCGCCCTGCGCCAGGTCGTGCGCAACCTTGCCCACATGGGCTTCGTTCGCGGCTTCAACTTCGGCGACCGCCGTTTGCATGGTGAGCAGCATGTTCGTGCCGGTGTCGCCGTCCGGTACGGGAAATACATTGAGCGCATTGACGGCCTGATGGTTCGTGCGCAGCCAGGTCAGGCTGGCCTGCGCCAGCCGTTTCATTGCGGCCCCATCGATGGTGGTTACCGGATCAGTCATGCAGATGGAAGAATCGGCGCACGGATTTCACGGATCAACGCGTTTTTCCGAAGCGGACGCGCGCCCGCAAGCGAACGGTCGATTCATCAAATCTGTGCGCAAGAATCCGCCTAGTCCTCGCTGAAGCGCAGGCCCTGCACGTGGACGTTGACGCTGTCTACGGGTACGCCTGCGATGCTGGCCACGTTGTATCGTACCTGATGGGCAACGCTACGCGATACGGTCGCCAGGTTGACGCCATATTCCATCACCACGTACAAATCAATCGACACGCTCCCGTCTTCGTGCACGTGCACATCCACCCCTTTGCGCGGGTCGCTGGTCAACGCGCTCGCAAGTCCGTCCACGACGTTGCGCGCCGCCATGCCTACCACGCCGTATGATTGACTCACCGCGCGGCACGCAATCGTCGCAATGGCGTGCCGCGATATTTCGATATTGCCGAGGTCGCTCTCGTCCGTAGGCATTAAATATTACCCTGCTGTGTCAACGTTCAGGGATTCTGTCAGGGTAAGTAGTCAGCGAAAATGTCATGGTG
>JBHHUI010000638.1:0-2438 GCA_046753805.1 Anaerolineales bacterium | reverse complement strand
GTGATAGTTGTGTCCCGGCTCCACGGGCGTGTCGTCGGTTGGCACCACCACCACTTCATTCGTTCCTTTTTGCCCCAGCGATTGCTCGATTGCCTGCGCCACGCCGGGGTCGCTCACGGTGAAGGCGTCGGACGTGCCAAAGTCCAGTTGCCGCCCGCCGTCCACGTTCACGCCGTCAAACTCGCGCTTCGTGCTCTTGATTACTTCCCACTTCTTTTTTCTGCCGCCCATACTCAATTGTCCGTTTTGGATAGCTTGCGATTGCAACCAGCGGCGTCTGCCGCGTGTCCGTGCCCATCGGCTCTTCCAGCGTGTAGTCAAACAGTTGCACAAACTCAAAGAACTCCGCCATGCCATCCCTGAATTCCTGTGCGCGCCACTCGCGCTCGTGCAGGTCGTTCTTCCGCAGGTCGGCGTTGGCGTTGCGGGCGCTGATGTAGAGCGCTCCGTCGTCTGTCAACAGGTTACACACGTGCTGGAGCGCCATGCGCCACGTGCCAATGTGTTCCAGCACTTCAATCATCACCACCGCATCCCAGCGCCGCCCGCGCGCCCAGACCGGCTTCAGAATGTTGCCATGCGTCCACTCTATCGCCAGCGGGTTCAGGCACCGAACGGCAAAATCCACCGCGTCAATGTCCGGCTCAATCGCCGTGATGTCGCGCGCGTAGCCCATAAACTGCAGTGTTCCAAAGCCCGTGCCAAAACCTACTTCGAGCACGCGCTTGTCCTGCATGTGTGGGGCAAGATGGCGGTATAAATCCAGTTGGGGCGATAGCATGTACCCCAGTCTACGCCACAATACCCCGTTGCTTGTTCCACTCACGTTCCACCAGCTTTCTGATAATCCGGGTCGCCTTTGTCCGGCTGTCCCAGGTCGCGCCCGCAATGTGCGGAGAACTTATGTTCGCCCGCTCGTGCGGGAAGTCGCTTGCCACAATAATGTCGTCGCGGATGCCGTCCAGTTCCACAATCTCGCCCCGCGCCGTGTTCACCAGCCGCCCGAACTTCGGCAGAAGATTGATAACGTTTGCCGTTATCATTCCCCGCGTCTGGTCGTTCAGCGTGCAACAGACCACCACTGCATCCGCTATGTCAAAGAGTACTTCAAGAGACACGTTCTTGCGCTTAGGCGGGTCGTGCGCAATAACATTCGCGCCCATCGTCTGGCACCAGCGCGCCATCCGCCTGCCAATCCGCCCGTAGCCCACCAGGCCGATTGTACGCCCCTGCAACTCGCGCGGCGGAGCGTATCTCAGCGCCGCCAGCAACAGCATGAGCGTATATTCCGCGCTCGCACTGATTTCGTTCAGGCCTTTGCGGTCGTCCAGCAAGCTCAGAAACTTTATGCCGCGCTGCTGTACCGCATTCAGGTCAATGTGGTTGTTCCCCGTACTTGGCGTTGCCAGTATTTGCAGGCTCGGATATTTGTCCAGGCGCCCGCCGTCAATGATATAGTTCGCACACGGGTCTACAATCCACACGTCCGGGTCATCGTCAACCAGCGCCATCCCATCCAGCACTGTCGGGTCAAAGTCGCGCGGCGGGCCAAATAAGACGCGCAATTTCGCCTCCCACCTGCGCCAGCTCCGCGAACTCGTCCGGCGTGGCGCTAAAGGGGCTGTCCCGGGTAGCCAGATCAGTTTTGTCCAGACAAACGTGTTTTTCTATATACTTTGCACCCCTTGAGATTGCGAGTAGGCAAGCCGCGATGCCGTGGCTGTGGTCGCTGTATCCGTACCACTCTCTGAACGCCTGCGGCATCTGCAACTTCCAGGGATACACCGGATAGAGCGATTGACAGAAGATCGGTACTGTGCCGGACATTCTCCGTCCTGAAACAAAAACCGTTTTCCCATCTGCAAGCACTTGCTCCAGAAGCTCGTCGTCGTAGCTCTTTTGCGCTGCCACCTTGTAGCGGCGCATCCCCACATCGCGTGCAATCTTCAGTCCTTCCTGGCTCCAGATAGAAGCCATAAACTCCACGTCGTATGCACGGCAGTAGTCCGCGATATGCTCTGCCATGTCAATTCCGACGTGTCGAAGGTGATCATCCTCCGGCCAGCCCAACTGAAATTTCACAATGTCCGCGCCCGCGAACGCGAATTGTCTTACAATCTCGCACGCCAGCGCCGTGTTGCCCTTATGCAGGCTCCCTGCTTCTGCGACGAACAAGGGCTTCTGCAATAGTAAAGTCCAGTTCGCTGTCAATGTTGATTCCCTTCTCCGGAGCCATCATAAACGCCCGGCTATCTGCGTGTCCAAATACGCGCCCGTTTTCGCCAAATAGCGCCGCGCGCCGCAGGCCGTAAATCGTCCCGTTGCGTACATAGGCGGTTGGCTTCAAGTCCTGTCGGCGCCCGCTCTCCGGCTCCGGGTAGAAGTTTCGTATTCGTCCGTTGTCAAGGTACTTTATTCGCGCTGGATGCTCGCACGGA
>JBHHUI010000637.1:0-2444 GCA_046753805.1 Anaerolineales bacterium | reverse complement strand
CCTGACATTTTCGCTGAACGATTACACCCTGACCTTATCGCTGAACGCTAACACGCAGCCCTGATCACCTTTGACAACCCTGCCCGCTTGTGATAATATCCACAAAATCAATTTCAGGGGCTTTTAAGTGATTAATCGTACTACCGGCGTGGTTCGCTGGTTTGATGGTTCAAAGGGATATGGCTATATTACGGCCGAGCATCCCGCCGAAGATGTTTTCGTACATCATTCCGCGATCACAGGGAAGGGACTCAGGCTACTGCGTCCCGGAGAGAAAGTCGAGTTTTCGCTAGAGCAGTCTTACCGGGGTCCGCAAGCGGTCGAAGTCGTACGCGTCTGAAATACCGTCGGAAATCCCAAAAAACCCGATAATCCTGGCTTTTGCCCCCGGCCGAGTGCAGTAACTCGGCGGGGCTTTTTGGTTTTGTGGAGTAGTATTGAAGTATGAAAAGTAAGTTAAGAATTGTTCCGCTCGGGGGACTGGGCGAGGTCGGCAAGAACATGATGGTGTTCGAGTACGAGCGCGACATCTTGCTCGTAGATACCGGCCTTATGTTCCCCGAGAACGACATGCTGGGGATCGATTACATCATCCCCGATTACAGTTACCTGGACGATAAATGGGACCGCGTCCGGGGCGTGGTCGTGACCCACGGCCACGAAGACCACACGGGCGCCATCCGGCACGTGATGGAAGAGGTGCGCGCGCCCATCTATGCCACGCCGCTCACGCGCGGGCTGTTGGAACTCAAACTGCGTAAGCAGCGCGACCGGATTGAATTCCACACTGTCAACGCCGGCGATACCGTGCAGATCGGCGCATTTGAAGTGGAGTTCTTCCATGTGTGCCACAGCATTCCGGACGGGGTTGGCCTTGGCATTACCACGCCTGTCGGGCTCGTCGTGCACACCGGCGATTTCAAGATTGATCACACGCCGGTGGACGGCTGGCCGACCGATTTCGCCAAGCTGGCCGAATTTGCCGGCCGCGGCGTGCTTGCCCTGTTGTCCGATTCGACCAACGCGGACCAACCCGGCTGGACGCCGTCCGAGTCGGTCATCGACGGCGCTTTTGATAAAGTGTTCGCCAACGCGGAGGGCCGCGTCCTTGTGGCCACGTTTGCGTCGCTCATCTCGCGCATTCAGCAAGTGATCAACGCGGCCGCGCGGCATGGGCGTTACGTTGCGCTGGTAGGTACGTCGATGGTTGAGAATTCCAAGATGGCGATCAAGCTCGGCTATCTGGAAGACCCGGACGAAGTGCTGATCCCGCTGGACCGCGCATTGAGTATGCCTGAGGACGAAATCGTGCTGATGATGACCGGCTCGCAGGGCGAACCCTCGGCCATCCTGGGGCGACTGGCGTATGGCCGCAACCGGCAGTTTGATCTGCTGCCCGGAGACACCGTTGTTGTATCTGCGCACCCGATTCCCGGTAACGAGGAGATCGTCGCACGCACCATCAACCGCCTGATCCAGCGCGGTGCAGAGGTGGTCTACGATCCGCTCCTGCCGGTACACGTCTCCGGACATGCGAGTTCGGAAGAGCAGAAGCTCGTGCTCGGTCTCATACGGCCACGGTTCTTCGTGCCGGTGCATGGCGAGCTGCGCATGCTGCGCGCCCATAGCGAACTTGCCGCGCAGGTGGGCGTCCCGGCCGAGAACATCGCGGTGGTGGAAAACGGCACGGTGCTGGAGTTCGGGCCGGACTCAATGACCATTGGCGAGCGCGTACCCGGCGGCTATGTTTATGTGGACGGCACCGGCGTGGGCGATATCGGCCCGCAGGTCCTGCGCGAGCGCGACCGGCTGGCCAGCGATGGCTTTGTGATTGTCAACCTTGTGCTCGACGCCGATACGCGTGAGCTTGTGCGTGAGCCGACGTTGATCTCGCGCGGGTTTGTGTTTGTGCGCGACTCGAGTGAGTTGTTCGACCTGGCGACGCGGAAAGTGCGCACTGCCTTATCGCGCAGCCCCAATGGCAAAACAGCGAAGCAAATCGAAACGGCGTTGTCGGATTTCTTCTACACGGAAACCAAGCGCCGCCCGATGGTGTTTGCAATCGTCAATGAAGTCTGATAGTCGCGCAGTCGGATAGTCGGGTGGTCGGGTGGCCGCATAGCCGACTATTCGACCACAAGTCTACGCGACCACCAGACGACATGAACCACCCCCGACCTTTCCTCAAATGGGCCGGCGGCAAAAGTCGGTTGCTGTCCCAGCTCGCGCC
The DNA here is from genome assembly GCA_046753805.1 of Anaerolineales bacterium. GTDB lineage: Bacteria > Chloroflexota > Anaerolineae > Anaerolineales > JBHHUI01 > JBHHUI01. The sequence goes on along the minus strand of JBHHUI010000637.1, from coordinate 214 downwards.
GCTGTTTCCGACGAGGTTCGCTCGATACATCGAGCCATTCGTCGGCAGCGGCGCGGTTTTCTTTAACCTGTGGCAGCAGGACAGGCTCCACAGCGTCGCGCTCTGGGACCACAATGCCGAACTGATCAATTGTTACACAGTTGTGCGGGATGCAACCGATGATCTGATTGAACGCCTCGCGGCGCATGCGGCCCGACATGACAAGGATTACTAC
>JBHHUI010000636.1:0-2457 GCA_046753805.1 Anaerolineales bacterium | reverse complement strand
TAAACCCCTGTGGAGAAGTTACTGAACCGGTGAGAATAGCTTCCATGAGAATTAGAGTCCAATTACAAATTACGAGTTGCCAGTACGGTAATTTGTAATTGGGGATCAGTCGCGTTTAAACTTGGAATAATCCGGCGCGGCGTAGCGAGTCTTGCCGCCGCCGCTTACTTCCATCATTGCCTTGACCTTCATCTGCAAGCCAAAGAGAGTGATGAAGCCGAGTGCATCCTGCTGGTTGTAAACATCTTCCTCGCCAAAGGTGGCGAAGTCTTCGCGGTACAGGCTGTGCGGGCTGTAGCGACCGAGCACGGTTACATTGCCTTTGTATAGCTTGAGGCGCGTCCAGCCGCTGATCGTCTGCTGCGTTTCGGTAATAAAATCCTGCAGCCCTTCGCGCAGCGTGTGGAACCACTTGCCAAAGTAGACCAGCTCCGCATACCGCAGGGCCATCTGCTGTTTGAAGTGCAACGTGTCGCGGTCCAGACAAAGCGACTCGATTTCGCGGTGGGCGGCGTACAGGATTGTTCCACCGGGTGTTTCGTACACGCCGCGCGATTTCATACCGACGAGCCGGTTTTCGACCAGATCAATCCGCCCCACCCCGTGTTTCGCGCCCAGCGCATTCAACCTCTCCATCAATGCCGCCGGCGACAGCTGCGCGCCGTTCACGGCAACCGGGATGCCCGCCTCAAAGGTGATTTCGATGACTTCCGGCTCGTCCGGCGCCTGCTCCGGCGCGACCGTCCACTGGAACATCGATTCCTCCGGCTCGGCAGCCGGGTCTTCGAGAATGCCGCCCTCGTGCGAGAGATGCCACAGATTGCGATCGCGGCTGTAGATCGATCTTTCCGTGGCCGTGACCGGCACGTTGAATTCCGTCGCGTAGGCCAGCGCATCTTCGCGCGAGCGAATATCCCATTCCCGCCACGGCGCGATCACCTTCAGGGTGGGATTGAGCGCCTTGTATGTCAATTCGAAGCGCACCTGGTCATTGCCTTTGCCGGTGCAACCGTGTGCGACGGCGTCGGCGCCTTCGGCCTCGGCAACGGCCACCTGCCATTTGGCGATCAGCGGGCGCGCGATAGACGTGCCGAGCAGGTACTGGCGCTCATAGACGGCGCCGGACTGCAGCAAGGGGAATAAGAAATCGCGCGCAAACTCTTCACGCAGGTCTTCAACGATGCACTTGGAAGCGCCGCTGGCGATGGCCTTGGCGGGCAGCCCGGAAAGCTCTTCCCCCTGCCCGATATCGGCGCAAAAGCAGATCACGTCGCAGCCGTAGTTGTTCCGCAGCCAGGGCACGATGACGGATGTGTCCAGACCGCCGGAGTAGGCGAGAACGACTTTGTTGATCATAGGTTTGGACATGGTTTTGCGTACTCCTTTTATAAGAGGGTAATTGGCAATAACCAATTACGAATTACCAAGATGCGGCACGTCGTCGAGCCACAGCACCATCGCGGTCTCGTCACAATGATCGCGCACCGGGCACAGATTGCAATCCTGCCAGACCTTTTCTGGGAAATCATCCTTGACGGTTACGTCGAAGCCGGCGCGCTTAAAAAACGGAACGGAGCGCGTGAGCGCGAACAATCGGGGAATGTTACGCCGGTTCGCTTCGACCGCCAACGCATGTACCAGTGCGCTGCCCAACCCCCGGCCTTTGGCCGCGTCCGCGACAACCAGCGAGCGCACCTCCGCCAAATCGCTGCGATATGAAAGCAACGAGACGCAAGCTGCCACTTCGCCGTCGAGTTCAGCCACGAGCCAGTCGGCCAGACTCGCCCGGATGGCCGGTTCGTCACGCGGCAGCACATCGCCTAGTTGCGCGTGCTGCGCCACGAGCCGGGTAATGGCGGGAACGTCTGTTTCAACTGCCGGTCGGATTACCATGGTTGGCTAAAAGCTGATGGTTCCACCCTTCGACAAGCTCAAGGCAGGCTGCTCCAGGCAGCACGCTTTACACGTTTGTCTCTGACTCTCTAGCCCGATTCCCCCAAGCACTCACCGATCACCGCCACCGCCTCATCAATCTCCTCCCGTCCCACAATCAGCGGCGGGCAGAGGCGCAGCACGTTCGCGCCAGCATTGATGACGATCAGGCCACGGTCACGCGCGGCCGTCACGAGATCGGCGACCGGCGCGCGCAGCTCGACGCCCACCAGCAGTCCGGCTCCCCGCACCTCCACGATTTGATCTGATGCAAGCATGCGCAATCGGTGCAGCAGATATTCGGCGTTGGCGCGCACGGCGGCGAGGAATTCCGGGTTGGCGACACGGTCGAAGACGACCTGGGCTGCGCGGCACACCAGCGGCCCGGCCGCGAAAGTGCTGCCGTGGTCGCCCGGCGCCATCGCCGTTGCAACCGCCTCCGTGACCAATACCGCGCCGATGGGCAGCCCGCCGGCCAGCGGTTTCGCCAGCGTGAGCAGGTCAGGTGTCACGCCGTAACGCTCG
>JBHHUI010000635.1:0-2459 GCA_046753805.1 Anaerolineales bacterium | reverse complement strand
GCAGCACCACGGTCAGGCGCGCCGCGCGCAGGTCGCCGGGCGGCGGCATGTCAACCTCTTCGCGAGCGCCCAGCACGGCGGCAAAGGCGCGCCGGATCGGCTGTGCGAAAGAACCGGCCGTGTACTGGCTGGCAGGATCGGCGTTCGGGAACCCGCAATCCCAGGCCGGCGCGCGCCGCAGGCGGTGTGAGGCCAGCCTGTGCACCAGCCAGGCAGCGCTCGCCCCGGTCGCAAGAATGAAGACAAAGACCAGCATGCCGTTATAGCTCGACCGAGCCGCCTCGACCGGCGCGATGGTCAGCCACGGATCGTTGGCCTGCAGCGGCAGGGTGGCCTGCGCCAGCTGCGCCGCGACCGGGCGCAGCAGATCGATCACCAGCCCGGGCAGCACCCCGGCCAGCAGGCACAGCGCCGCCAGCGCGGCCATCGTCGCCAGCGAAAAGCGATCGACCTCGCCCGCCGTCGCCGCCGCGTCGCTGCGTGGGCGGCTCAGAAACACGACCCCGTAAACCTTGACGAAACAGGCCGCCGCCAGCGCGGCCGCCAACGCAAGCATCCCGCCCACGCCCGGCGCGGCGATCCTCAGGCCCCATTGCGGCAGCCCCGGGCTGACCAGTATGGACTGGAATGTCAGCCATTCAGAGACGAAACCGTTGAACGGCGGCAGTGCCGAGATCGCCACGCAGCCGACCAGAAACACCACCGCCGTCACCGGCATGCGGTGAATCAGGCCACCCATTCTCTCCATGTCCCGCGAACCGGTGGCGTTCAGGACCGCCCCCGCACCCATGAAGAGCAGGCTCTTGAACCAAGAATGGTTGAGCGTATGAAACAGCGCCGCGGTGGTCGCCAGGGCCGCGGCCGCCGCCATGCCGTTGCTGCGAAACGCCATCGCCAGCCCGATGCCGATAAAGATGATGCCGATATTTTCGACCGTGTGGTAGGCCAGCAGCCGCTTGAGATCGTGCTGCATCAACGCCTGCAACACGCCCATCACGGCGGTGACGCCGCCGAGGATCATCACCGCCATGCCCATCCACCAGGGCGTGGGCCCCGCCAGATCGAAGGCGATGCGCACAAAGCCGTAAACCGCGACCTTGGTCATCACCCCGCTCATCAGCGCAGAGACATGGCTGGGCGCGGCCGGATGCGCCAGCGGCAGCCACACGTGCAGCGGCACAATCCCGGCCTTGGATCCCGCACCCAGCAGCGCCAGCGCCACGATCAGTGCGGCCATTTCGGGGCTGCGCGTCCCGGTACTCATCGCGCCAAAGTCATAGGCGCCCTGCGGCCCGGCCATCAGCCCGAAGGCGAGCAGCAGAACCACCGTGCCAAAACCCGCCATCACCACATAGACGTAACTTGCCCGCCGCGCGTCCTCGGCGCGGTGATCGGACAGAACCAGCGCCCAGGACAACAACGACATCACCTCCCAGGACAGCAGAAAGGTAAAGGCGTCGGCGGCCATGACCACGACCGCCATGGCCCCGAGAAAACCGGGGTAAAAGGGCAATGTCCGGTGCGGCTCGGCCTGGTGGCGCCCATAGCCGATGGCATAGACGCTGGCAGCAGCACCGCCGACACCGAGCAGCAACAGGAACAGGGCCGAAAGCGCGTCAGTCCGGAGATGTGCGCCAAGCCATGGCAGACCGATCGGAAGCACAATGCGCGCCGGGCTTGCAGCCCCTGCCAAAAAGACCAGGGCGATGGCTGCCAGGAGGCCGCAGATCGCCGCGCTTGCCCCATAGACCACCGCCGACGACGCCGGACGCTTCGGCAGCACCGTCGCCGTGAGCGATAGCGCCAGCAGGCTTGCGGCCACCGCGGCTGCCGGTCCAATCATTCTTCGGCCTCCGGCAACGAGGTCTCTTCGATGCGCCAGCTTGCGCCAGGCCGGGCGAGCCGGACACCGCGCCCGCCATCGCGGCTCTCGCCGCCGTCAGCGATCAGTTCGACGCCGGCACGTTCGATTGCCTCGACCACGCGCGTCAGCGTGTCGACGCCACCTCCGACCGTTCCGGCGCGTGCCTCCATGCGCTGGATGGTCGGCACGGAAACGCCGGCAAGTTCGGCGAGACGCCTTTGGCTAAGCCCCAGAAGCGCCCGCGCGGCCCTGACCTGGGGTCCGGTGATCATGCGCGATCCATACCCGAATGTCTCAAGAAGCGTCTGAACAGATGCCTTATCTATCAGTCTTGATGGCCTTGACAAGTGGCAATCGTCTGAAACCAATCAGAGGCGTCATGGACCCCTTCGGCAAGTCGGGGACCAGGCCCCTGGGCCGGGTTCACATCCGGGAAGCTTGGCCAGGATCGGTCCGCGGGGATCTTGTCCGAGAGCCTTTTCGTCTTCTTAATCGCTGATTATCAATATGTTAGGCTCCAGAGAGCGTTTGACGCCAGACCCATCCCGTCCGCCACTGTACTTATGTACACTATTGAAAAGTAACAGAAATAGCT
>JBHHUI010000634.1:0-2459 GCA_046753805.1 Anaerolineales bacterium | reverse complement strand
TAGTACCGCGACTGCGGCTTGACGCCTCCATTCAGGCGCGCGCTTGTGCGGCGGGTGCGGAATTCCGGGGACGCCACCTTGTGGCGGATATCATTTGCTTGGACGGCGCAGCATGCGGTGTGCAAGCGCGCACGCCAGGCGGGTTGCGCGAGTACCATGCCCGGGGCGTCGTCATCGCCACGGGCGCAGCCACGCGCCTGCTGGAGAGCGCTGGTCTGCTGCCGGCCAAGCCAGCCCACATGTTGGCTGCGCGGGCCTACTTTGACGACGTACTGGGTATCGACGACCAGATCGAGTTTTACTTCAATCAGGTGTCGCTGCCCGGATATGGGTGGATGTTCCCGACCGGCCCGCGTTCTGCAAATGTCGGTGTGGGGTACATTGGCGACCTGCATCCTTCGCCCCGGTCTGCGTTCCAGCAACTTATTGTTACCCACCCACGCCTGCAGACCATTCTCGCAGATGCCAAGACCGATGGCGTTGTGAAAGGATTCCCCCTGCGGGTGGACTTTCATCGGGCGCAGAAAACTGCTCCCGGCATCGTCGCTACCGGCGAGGCTGTCGGGCTGGTAAACCCATTCACAGGCGAGGGGATTGATTATGCGCTGGAGTCAGGCCAATTGGCCGCCGGCGCTATCGCGGACCTGCTGGCGCGCGGCGCGCCGTGGACGACGGCAAACCTCGCGCACTATGAGCGCGCCCTTGACCGGCGTTTCAAAACGCTCTTTGTGATGATGATGCGCGCCCGGCGCCTGTACTATAACCGGATGGTCCTGAATCGCATCTTTGGCGCGAACCGCCGGGCGCTTTTGGAGACGCTCATGGGCATCGTTTTCAGCAATACCGATCCCGGTCTGGCATTTGCGCCCCGCACGCTGTTGCAGATCGCGCGGCCATAGTCCCTCGTCGCACGACAATCGACTGCCGGCTGCTCCCTGCCGGGTCGCGCGCCCACGGCTCGAACCGGGTGGAGTTCGTGCTAAGCCGTCTGATACCTATGAGTTACGCAGTTGACGTTACAGAAGGCGGCAAAACGCTGGTCGAGTAGGCCGACAGGCCATATCGAGACCCGTTTTGCCGCAGTTCGCTGGTCGAGTAGCCCCGTCAGGGGCGTATCGAGACCAAGAACTGCGTCGCTCCTAACCTATTGATCCTGTTGGCGAAATCGGGAATCCAGGTGGGTACGGCTATACTGGATCGAACTCCACTACGAAAGGACCATGTTTGCGGAACTGCTCCGGTGTAGCGCGTCGCAGGCGGCCCGTCGTGGGACTGATCTTGTAATAGCCGCCGTTACGGTGTAGCAGGGGGATTGTTCGCTTCCAGCGCGAGAAAACTCGCCGGGCCGTGGCGGAGTAGTCGCGGTAGGTGGCTTTCTCATCCGGCATCCGCGAGAACAGGTCGTCGTACGTATCAAGGAATTCCTGGCGGTACTCGTCTGTCACGATTTGCAAGTTGCTGATCACCCAACAGCGGTCTTCATAGTACCAATAATACGCCAGCCCGAGGAATTCCCAGTCTCTGGTGACATACGGGAAGAATGGAAACGCGCGGCACGATAACGAGCGGTATTCGCGCTGGCAGTGCTGGTAGCCTTTGCATTCCACCAGCCGGCATTCGTCCGCCAGTTCGGCGCGCATGTCCCGCTCGTGCTTTGTGCGCGGTTTAAAAGCATGCCACAGGTCGGTTTGCGATTGTAAATATTGCCATTCTTCCGCGAAAACCACGGGAATGGCATTTCGTGTCGAGCAACAAATTGGCTCGCCGCCGTTGAGAGGCGCGCAGCGCTGGCCACAGTCGAAGCGCGAGATCGGCGCTTCTAGCCCGGCGTAAATCTCAGGCCAATCGGCGGATACAGGTCGAGGCGCTTGTGGGTATTTCGCTGCGGTTTTACGAACCATACATCCAGACCGCAGGTCCATGCGGCTGAAATGGAAAAGCAATCCTTCTGGAAAGCCTAACCCGAATGACGGAATCCCGCCGCCGCCATTGTGAGCGGCTCGCCATCGCGGTGCACGCCGGCCTCGACGACTTCGGCTACGTACACGGTGTGGTCGCCCGACGGGAGACTGCCGCGCACTTCGCACTCGACCCAGGCCAGTGCTTCGTCCAGCACCGGCGCGCCGGTGGCGGGGCCGGGTGTCCACCGGACGCCGTCGAACTTGTCTGGCCGGTTCGCTGACTTGCGGCCGAGCTGTCCGGCCAGTTCGCGCTGATCGCTGGCAAACACGTTCACTGCGAAGCGGCCACCGGCCGCGATCACGCGCTGCGTCTTGCTGCCGTTCTCCACGGCGACCGCCAGCAGCGGCGGATCGAATGAAGACTGCGTGATGAAATTCGCCGTCATGGCCGCCACTTCGCCGTCGTGCGCCGCGGTGACGGCGTGCAGGCCGTAAGTGAACATGCGCAGGGTCGTTTTCTTTGCTTGCTCGTCCATAGCTCTCTGACGCGGATTTGTC
>JBHHUI010000633.1:0-2465 GCA_046753805.1 Anaerolineales bacterium | reverse complement strand
ATGCGTACAGAAATGAAACTCGCCCTCCCCGAAATACCCGCAAACGGGACGTGTGCACGTGCGAACGTGTATAAACTCGCCGCAAATAGATCATTTCGTAACCCTGTTTCGGGAATGCAACGGTATATAATCTCAACATTCATGCTGGGGAAGGAAGATAGGAATGAGCCAGGATACTCTCACAATTACCGATAACCGCACCGGGCAGACATACGAACTTCCAATCGAACACGGCACGATCCGGGCGCTGGACCTGCGCCGTATCAAAACAACCCCCGACGATTTCGGGTTGATGACCTACGACCCGGGCTATGCCAATACGGCCGCGTGTAAAAGCGCGATTACGTACATCGACGGCGAAAAAGGGATTCTGCGCTATCGTGGATACCCCATCGAAGTGCTCGCCGAGCGGGCCTCGTTTCTCGAAGTGGCCTACCTGCTCATGTATGGCGAACTCCCGTCGCAGGCGCAGCTAGACAGTTGGGTGCACGAGATCACGCACCACACGCTGCTGCACGAGAACATCAAGCAGTTTCTCGACGGGTTCCGCTATGACGCTCACCCCATGGGGATGTTCATCAGCACCGTGGCTGCGCTCTCCACGTTCTATACGGGCGCCCGCGACATTGGTTCCGTGGACGCCCGCACCCGCCAGGTCTATCGCCTGATTGGCAAAGTGCCGACGATTGCGGCCTTTAGCTATCGGCACCTGATGGGCTTCCAGTACATCTACCCCGATAACAGCCTTAGCTACACGGGCAACTTCCTCAACATGATGTTCTGTATGACTGCCGCGCCGTACGAGCCTGATCCTGTATTGGAAAAGGCGCTCGACGTGCTCTTCATCCTGCATGCCGACCACGAGCAGAATTGCAGCACCAGCACAATGCGGAATATCGGCAGCGCCAACAGCGATCCATATAGCGCTGTGGCCGGGGCTGCGGCGGCGCTCTATGGCCCGCTGCACGGGGGTGCGAATGAGGCCGTGCTCCGCATGCTCAACGAAATCGGCTCGGTGGACCAAGTGCCGGCCTATGTTGAACGCGTCAAGCGGGGCGATTTCCGGCTGATGGGGTTTGGCCACCGCGTGTATAAGAACTATGATCCGCGCGCTTCGATCGTCAAGAATCTGGCGCACGAAGTCTTCGACGTGGTCGGCACGAATCCGCTGATCGACGTTGCCGTCGAACTGGAACGCATCGCGCTGGAAGACGATTACTTCGTCGAGCGCAAGCTATACCCCAACGTGGATTTCTACTCGGGCATCATCTATCAATCGTTCGGTTTGCCGGTGGCGGTGTTTCCGGTCATGTTCGCCATCGCGCGCACCGCCGGATGGCTGGCGCAGTGGAACGAACTGCTCGAAGACGACGAAAAGCGGATTGCACGCCCGCGCCAGATTTACCTTGGAGAAGACCAGCGCGAATTCGTGCCGTTAGCAGAACGCGGATAACGCGCGCCGGCAGCGCAACGCGCGGCTTGCTGCTATCCTTCGGCGCATGATTGTTCAGATAGGCGCCCACACATGATCCGCCCGCCCGCGCTGCAGATGCGTCCGTTTGCTGCGCCCGACCGTCGCAAGGTAGAACGTCTCCTCGACCGCTCTCCGAAGGTACACACACACCTCGACTGGGAAGAGCCACAAACCTGGTTCCGGCGGCCGCCGACGATGCTGGCTTTCCGGGGTCGGGCGCTTGTGGGTGTATTGTCCGCTCCGCCGGACCCGCCGGATGTCGCCTGGGTGCGCCTGGCTGCCGTGAGCGCCGGCGTGCCGCCCGCGACAGCGCTTGACAGGCTCTGGCAGGCCGTGCGTGCAGACCTGGTCAACCGAGAAACATGCCGCGCAGCCGCGCTCACGCTTGATCCCTGGATGGAGCCGCTGCTCGGGCGATGGGGCTTCGCGCAATCGCACAGCGTCGTGGCGCTCTCCCGGAACAACCGACCTCCTCCCGAGATGCCCCTTGTAGCAGCCCGGATTCGCCTCGCACGCAAGGCTGACCTGAGCGCGATTGGCACAGCAGATAATGCGGCCTTCGAGGCGCCGTGGGCGCTGTCGGCTCAGGCGCTGCAAGCAGCGCTCGCGCGGGGCGCCTACGCCACGGTGGCCGAACTGGACGGCGCCGTGGTGGGCTACCAAATTACGACCGGCGGGCGCTATGGCGCGCATCTTGCACGGCTGGCAGTGCTACCCGCACTGCAAGGCCGGCGCATTGGTCGGGCGCTAGTGGCGGATATGTTGCGTCACTTCGACCGCCTGGGCGCGCCGGCAGTCGGCGTCAACACACAGGATAACAACGCGGCTTCATTGGCGCTTTACGAAGCGCTCGAATTCCACTTTACCGGCGAGAGCTATCCGGTATGGCAATTGCACCTGGTCTGATCGGCTCAAGATATAGTTGTAGGAGTTACACAGTTGACGTTACAGAAGGCGGCAAAACGCTGGTCGAGTAGGCCGACAGGCCGTA
>JBHHUI010000632.1:0-2466 GCA_046753805.1 Anaerolineales bacterium | reverse complement strand
CCCGAAGCCTGGGAAGGCGAGGCCCTCGACGCACAGGCCGACATCTGGTCGCTCGGCGTGATGTTGTACGAAATGCTGTCCGGCGAGGTGCCCTTCGGCGGTGAGACTATCGCCGCTGTGATGAATAAGGTGCTCACAGCCCCTCTGCCGGACTTGCAATTGCTTCGCGAGGAGACCCCGGTCGGACTGGTGCAGATTGTCGATCACATGCTCGCGCGCGACAAAGCCGCGCGCTATCAGTCGATCCGCGAGGTTGCGGCCGACGTCGAGCGCGGACATCCAGTGGTTGTTGAGCCTGCGCGCCCGAGCGCCATGGTTTGGGTTTCCTGGATTGCCTCCGAGCGCCGGAAACAGGTTGTGATGTTATTGGGCGTGCTCGGTTTCGTGGCCGTGGTGGTCACCATGGCGCCTTTGCTAATGGGACGTGGCCCCACTGCCGAACTTGGAGAAGGCGCTGATAATACAATCTGGAGTTTTGACGGCGGCGGCGCGGCGGGATGGGACATCGATCCGGCAGGCTGGCAGTTCGTCGAATTGGCGGGGGACTACGCATTACGTGGTCATGGGCCGGCGACGAAAGATGAGCCGGGATTTAGCGCGACGTTACCCTTTGAAAACAGCGTGAACAACGACTTCATCCTCACATTTCGCTATCAATCGGTAACAGGCGGCGGGGACGTAATTTTCCGCGACAGTTTCAATGGGCGCGACTGCTACGCGTACGTGCTTTCGCTTTACGAGGGCGGGACAGCAGTCGGGAAGAAGAATGGTGATTGCACCGGTCAGGAGAACTTGGATGCGGCAAGCGCGCCGCTGGTTCCGGGCGAATGGCACGATATCACACTGCGCGCCGCCGACGATCAGATTGACGTTAGTGTGGATGGCGACTTGGTGTTGAGCACAACCGACCCCGACTTCACGGACGGCGCACTGTCGTTTGTCGCCGGCTATCCCAACGGCGAATTCTATATCGACGACGTCCAGTTGACGCAGCTTGAACCCCAACCGGCAACCGCGTCGGCTATCTCTGCCATATCGCCCACCCTCGCCACAACGGCAGTGAGCGACGTCCTGTTTGAAGATGACTTTGATTCGGGCCTTTCCCCGAACTGGGCGGAGTTCTACCCTGTGCTCTGGGGTGTTCAGGAGTTTGATAGACGAACAGTCCTCCACGCCTACGGACCAGACGACGGCAACTTCGGCCTGTTGACCTACGCCGCCTGGGGGAATGTTGAACTGGTCACCGACTTTTATTTCCTGGAGCCATCGCCAGAGGATGGCTTTTACCACATTCAACTTATCCTGCGGTCCGGCTATTGTCCGGAGGGTGTGGAATGGCAATTTGCCTATGCCGTGGACGTGTTCGACACCGGCGTCGAACTTAACAAGGGCGTATGCGACCAGCCCCGCGTGTGGCTCCCACTGGCCGGAACATTACAAACTGTAGAGGCGAAACAATGGCATCGCGTGCAGGTCAGCGCTGTGGACGAACGCATCCAGGTAATCCTGGATGGTGATGTTGTCATCGACGCCAGCGACGGCGATACGCCGCACACCAGCGGCCGATTCGCCCTCGTCGCCAATCATGGGGCCGAAGTCTACTTCGACAACGTGCGCGTAACCGCGGCCGATTGATTGAAGTTGTCCGTAAGGGAGAGAATCGTGGCTAAGATAATCATCGTTAACAGCGACCAAATCAGACTTAGCATGGAGCGGTTCAAAGCTTTATTGGCGCGCGATCAAGCCGAGCAAGACCGGCTGCAGCAGCTCCAACAGCGCGCACACAATAGGGACCCGTCTTCTTCGATTTCCACACCATCCCCGAAGTCAGACACGGAGGCGCAAACATGACGCTCGAAAGCTTCTTCACGCTGACCCCACAAGCGCCGTGGCAGAGCAGCGAACCATCCGATTCGAGTGTGCCCGGCATGCGAGCGTTCGTTAATTTCTGGAACCTGGCGGCGCTGGCGTGGGGAGGCTCGAGTGGAACCAAACCAACGCTCGAAGCGCAGCTGAAGGAGGGTTGGGTATACATGAGCGGCGGCACCGCTGCCCCATACGACGAGGACGTGGAGGACGTCATTTGCAATCGTGAGCGCTCGCAAATTGTCGAGATCGGGTTCCAGGGTCTGAACGTATCCAGCCACAATCAGTATTTGCTGGTGGCAGGATTGCACGCCCTGGGCGAGAATGCGATGGTGCGTGTGGCTCTCTTCCGCGATGTGCTACGCACGGAACATCTGCAACCGGGCGACAACACACTAGCGCTCCTCATCGACTGTCCCCGCGACCGAGCGTGGATCTACGTGGACTTGAAGCACATAAAGATGCCCAGCGGCAAGGCGTCGGCCTACATATTCAAGGGAGTAACATGCTACCTGCTTTGACCGCGCTGCTTACTATTCCGCTGCGGGGATGTAAATTAACATGTTGAATCCCGGCGACGAACTCCTGAATTATGAAATC
>JBHHUI010000631.1:0-2470 GCA_046753805.1 Anaerolineales bacterium | reverse complement strand
GTGGTCAGGGCCGCGACCCATTCCGGATCGACGTGCCCGAGCGCCGTCACGGCAATCCCCGAGGCAAAATCCAGGTAGCGTTTGCCGTCGGCGTCGAACAAGTGCAGGCCCGCGCCGTGCGTGAAGACGACCGGCGGCCGGGTATACGTCGGGACGATGTACTTCGATTCAGATGCGATGATTTCAGATTGGTTCATGATTTATCCCACGTTGGGGCGCGGCGGCCACGATTGTTACGGTCGGTTCCACATGTAGACGCCGCGCCCTTACGTGACGATCCATGTTCCGCCGCCGCGAATGATGCCCTCCAGGTTCACGATGCGCACGGCGCGCACGCCCTCCTCCAGCGCCCGCAACGCCGACCGCACCTTGGGCACCATGCCGCCGTTGATCACCCCGGAGGCGATGAGCTCATCCGTCTCCGCTCGCGTAAGCTGTGGCAGCACCGCGCCCTCGCTGGTCACGCCGGGCACATTCGACACGAAGTCCAGCAGGCTGGCCCCAACTGCGCTCGCGATTGCGCTGGCAGCGTGATCCGCGTTGACGTTGTATGTATTGCCATCCAACCCGAGCGACACCGGTGAGATGACGGGTGCGACGCCCTGCTGTACAAGCGCCGTGATGACCTCCGCACGCACGCTCACGATCTCGCCCACAAGCCCAAGGTCGGCTTTGGCGTGTTCCAGTTTTCGGCAGCGTAGCAAGCCTCGATCCACGCCACTCAGACCCAGCGCATCCAGACCCGCGCCGAGCAACGCCCGCACGATGCGTTTGTTGGCCTGGCCAGACAGAACCATCTCCGTCACGGAGAGCGATTCCTGGTCCGTGATGCGTAATCCGTCCACCTGCCTCGGTTCGAGACCAAGGCGCGTCTGGAGACTGGAAATTGATCGCCCGCCGCCGTGCACGATGACGACCGGCTCCGGTTGCTCAGCGACAGCCAATGCCAGAGCCGTCAGGAAGTCTGGATCATCGAGTTCGTTGCCGCCGATCTTGAGAACATGCATCCTGCGTTGCTCCACCCGTTACAAGTTGCGAATTACGTTCCAGCAGAATGCGTAATCCGTAATACGCCATTCACAATTCGCCATTCACAATTCACAATTAACCCAGCCCCTCCGTCTCCTCCAACCCAAACACCACATTCATGTTTTGCACCGCCTGGCCGGCGGCGCCCTTGATCAGATTGTCGAGCGCCGAAGTAATGATGAGCAGGTCATCCACGAGCGTCAGCCCGAGCGCGCACAGGTTGGTGTGGTTCGCATGCGCGAGCGTCGCCAACTCGCCTACGGGCAGCACACGCACGAACGGCTCATGCGCATAAGTCTCTCGATACAGGTCATACACAGCAGACGCGTTCCAGCCTGCCGCGAGTGGGATGTACACGGTCGAGAGAATGCCGCGCGGCACGGGCAATAAATGCGGCGAGAAGAGCAGCCCCGGGGGTGCGTCCGACCACTGACGGATTTGCTGCTCCATCTCTGGCAGGTGCCGATGCGCCCGCCCGATCTTGTACGGCGTGAAATTGTCCGCGACTTCAACGAAGTGGGTATGCTGCCGAGGCGCGCGCCCGGCCCCTGAAACGCCCGACTTCGAGTCGGCAATCATTGTACCGACCGCGGCCCCGGCGGCAACGGCCGGTTGCACCGCCAACAGGACGCTGGTGGGATAGCAGCCCGGGTTGGCGACGAGCCGCGCACCCGGCAGGTCAGCGCGCGCGAACTCTGTCAGTCCGTACACCGCCTCGGCCAGCAGGCCCGCCTCGGGGTGCGGCGCGCCGTACCAGTGCTCGTACGCCGCAGCGTCTTTCAGGCGGAAGTCGGCGCTGAGGTCAATCACCCGCGCGCCTGCTGCCAACGCGGCGATAGCTGTCTGCGCGGCGGCCCCGTGCGGCAGGCACAAGAATACAACATCCGTCGCAGATGGATCAGCATCCGCGGCGGTGATTAGGCGCACATGCGGCGCGGCCGGAAAGACGTCGCGCAGCGACACGCCGGCGTTGCTCTCGGACGTGGCGAACGCGATCTCCACCTGCGGATGGCGCTGCAGAATCTTCGCCAATTCGAAGCCGGTGTAACCAGTCGCGCCGTAGATGCCTGCTTTGAGCATTGCGTTTCCACCCCCCTCACCCCGTCCCTCGCTACGCTCGTGACGGGGTGAGGGTTCAAATAAAAAAAACCGCCAGACACGTTGCCGGTCTGGCGGTTTCAGGTATGCGTCGAAAAATGCGTTACTCAGGCAACCCAAATACCCAGACCGGAAGTCTGGCGCGGACGAGCACGACGTGAGGAAGCCAGGAGTGTTTTCATCGTGGCCGCGATTGTAGCAGCTTGAGTCGATATGTCAAACTGAATCCGGCAACCCTCCCTACGGCCCCGCGACGATGAATACTTCGATATTGGCAGTGTAGTCGCTGAGCGGGGTTCCTTCCGGCAGTGATAGGGCAAAGCGCGGTGAGAATTCAAAGACG
>JBHHUI010000630.1:0-2473 GCA_046753805.1 Anaerolineales bacterium | reverse complement strand
CCATTACGACCCGCGCGGCACTCATTTGCACCGGAAGCGTCGCTGCGGCCCCGCCCATTCCGGGTCTCGCGGAGGCGGGCTTCGTGACCAACGAGGATGTATTTGACCTGGACAACATGCCGGCGTCGTTGGTGGTCATTGGAGGCGGGCCGACCGGCGTGGAGCTGGGCCAGGCGTTCCACCGGCTAGGCAGCAAAGTCACAATTTTGGAGGCGAAGCCATGGCTGCTGCCGACTGCTGATGGCGAAGCGTGCGACGAATTATTCGATATCCTGCAATGCGAGGGGCTGACGCTGGCGACCAATGCGCCCGTCGAGTCGGTGCGCGTCGCGGAGGGGCGCAAGGTTGTGCAGGCGCGCATTGACGGCGTGCAGCGCGACTTTCACGGCGACGAAATCCTCGTCGCGGCCGGTCGCAAGCCCAACATGGATGGACTTGGACTGGAGGCCATCGGCGTCGAGTTCAGCCCAAAGGGCATTGTGGTGGACAAAACGATGCGCACGACGGTCAAGAATATCTATGCCGCCGGTGATGTTACCGGCGGCTTGTTCATGACGCACGTGGCGGCAACCGAAGCTACGACGGCTGCGCTCAACGCGCTGGCGCCGCCCATCCGCCGCAAGATGTCGTACCGCGTCGTGCCGTGGGCGACCTTCACCGACCCGGAAGTGGCCGGCGTGGGGCTAACGGAGATGCAGGCGCGGCAAAAACATGGGCGCGTGCGTGTGGTGCGGCTGCCGTGGCGCGAGATCGACCGCGCCCACACGGACGGCGACACGCGCGGCTTCATCAAGCTAGTGCTGGCGGGCGCCACGGAGCGGCTGGTGGGCGCGCATCTCGTCGGGCGCGGTGCGGGCGAGTTGTTGCCGGAACTGGCGCAGGTGATCCGCCAGCGCAAAGGTCTCGACGCCATTGTCTACACCATCCACGCATATCCGACGCTGTCCATCGGGCTGCAGCAGGCCGCCTGGCGCGGTATGCAGACGTCAGCAAGCTGGGGTTATCTGCAGAAGGGATTGTCGCCGCTCCTGCGGGTTCTCGCATTGTGTTTGAAGCAGTGTGAAATGGCGGCGCGGGAGGCGCTGGCGTAAACCCCTGCCGGCGGCTGTTTCACCACCCGCACGGCATTATGCCCGCGCGGGGGCGCCGGCTGCCATCACCCGGCGCGCCGTGCGGCGACCCAGTTCGACCGCAAAATTCGTCCCCCGGTCCCACGGATAGACCTGGCTCATGCTGGCAAGCCACAAGCCGTAGAGCGGCGTCTGCAGATCGGGGATATCCCGCGAGTGGTTGACGAAGGGCACCGGCTGCGCGTATTTGGTGCGAAAGAGCCAGTGCTGCTTGACCCAACTGGGGTCGAAGTCTGCGTTGAAGCGTTTCAGCGCCGGCAGAAAGCGCCCGAGCAACTCATCTTCCGTCAGGGTGAAGTATTCGTGATCGGAATCGAGGTAGTCGCCGCAATAGATGATGTGATCGCCGCCAAAATGCGCCTCCGGCACGAAGTTGGTATGCTCCACCAGCGCCAGGAAGGGAAACCCGGCCTCTTTGGGCAGGTTGAACCAGTAATAGTTGGTTAGCCGCCGCTCGAGCGCCAGCACCAGCACCACCGCGCCCATACTCTTCAGGCCGAGCAACTTCTCGCGGTAGTCGCCGGAAAGTTGCGGCGCGAGCTGCGCCAACAAGCGCGGCGAAGTGGTTGCGATGCAGTGGTCGAATGACTTCGGCCCGTGGGGCGTCTTCAGCACGATCGTTTTCATGGGACCAGTTTCGAGCGCATCCACCTGCGTCCGCAGCTTGATTTCCACGCCGCGCCGTTCCAGATCGTTCGCCAGCTTCTCGAGGAAAGTCTGAAATCCGCCTTTGAACGTGCCCAGCCGGGTGGTGCGCGCTTTCACCCGCGCCCACATCCAGGCCATGGTCACGTCGCGGTAGTATCGCTCGCCGAACTTGCTGACGAGTAGGGGCTGCATCATGGTGGCGTACACCGGCGACCCCATCCAACGCCGCAGCCAGGCGTCGGCGGTGTGGCCCTCCAGCGCGACGCCGTCGGGCAGCAGTTTCAGCAATGCGGCCACCGCGCCAAAGCGCAGCCGGTTAAGCAGGCTGAAGCCGGGGAAGCGCAACACGGCCAACGGCGAATCGAGCGGATAGAAATCGCCGGCGTGATACACCACTGTCTGCGGGCGCGGGAACAACACGTCGGCGCGCCAGCCCAACTCGTCGATCAGCCCCAGGATGTGCCGGTCGGATTGGAACCAGTGATGGTAAAACTTCTCCAGCGTCCAGTCCCAGTGGGGCGCTTTGAACCCGGCCGCCAACCCGCCGACCTTCGGCGCAGCTTCAAATATGGTGACGCGATGCCCAGCGTTGACCAGATCGTGCGCGGCTGCCAGCCCGGCCGCCCCGGCTCCAATGATGGCGATTTTCATGATTGGCAAAGGACTGATTGCATAAGGTCTACGGCAGTTGGAAC
>JBHHUI010000629.1:0-2475 GCA_046753805.1 Anaerolineales bacterium | reverse complement strand
CCGAAGCCAATTGCCACGCCGGCCACGCCGGCCAGCGCGCTCAGTGCGATCGACTCGGCCAGCACCATGCGCAGGATGCGGCGTTTCTTCCAGCCGAGCGCGCGCAATACGCCGATTTCCTGCGTGCGCTCGAACACCGTCATCAGCATGGCGTTCATGGTCACAATACCGCCAACGATCAGCGTCAGCACGACGAGCGAGTTCAGCATCGCGTCCGTGGTCTTGAAATCCTGCAGTCGCTCGGTAAAGGCCGATGCTTTGGCTATGAGCAATTGCGGGAACTGCGCCTCTAACCGGGCCGCGATCTCGTCAGCGCGCTCCGAGTCGGTGACGCGGATCGCCAGCAGGGAGGCCTTGTGCGGTTTGCCGAACAGCGATTGCGCATCGCGCAGCAGCACCATCCCACCGGCGTCTTCAAATACGGAGCCGTTTTCATAGATGCCCACAACATTAAACCGCTCACCGGACACCCGCAGCGTGTCTCCCACCACCTTCTCCAGCCCGTTCGCAGCGAAGCGTCCGAGGACGATTTCGCCCGGGCGCTGGATCGTGCGACCCTCCTGAATGCGGTAATGCTGGATGAAGTCCTCGTGCTGATCAAGCCCGTAAACGATGAAGAACGGAATGCCGGGCGCGGAGGAAATTCCCATCAAAATGCGCGAAACCGCCTCCACCTCCGGGTCTCCCCTCAGGCGCTCGGACACGCGGTCGTCGATCTCGCTCAGCGACATATCGGAAACATTGGCTTCCTCGGCCATCAAATCGGCCTGCCCGGCGCTGGCCATCTGCGTGAAGATGATCGAAAAGCCGTCCACCATGGCAATAAGCGCGACGATGAAGCCGACGCCGATGCCGATGCCGGTCACGGTGACGAAGGTACGCCCCGGCCGCCGCCACAAGTTACGCAGCGCACCGCGCCCGAACATGCGGACGAGCCACTGCGCGAAGCGGCCCAGGTCGCCAGCGCCGGCCTCGTAGCGCATGGCTTCGACGGGCTGCAGCTTGCTCGCACGCCAGGCCGGATACAAGCCGCCCACTGTGCCGAGCACGACCGCGATGCCGATGGCTTGCGCCAGAATGTACGGCGTGAGCGTGTCCTGCAGCAGCGCTTCCACCGAAGGGGCGGTGCGCGCGAGTTCGGTCAGCCCGACGCCGAGCAGGATACCCAGCGCGCCGCCGCCGAGCGCCACGATCAGCGCTTCGCCGATGATCATGGTGATGATGCGTCTGCGTTTCCAGCCGAGCGCCCGCAGCACGCCGATTTCGCGCGTGCGCTCCAGCACGCTCATCAGCATCGTGTTCATCATGCCAAGTCCGCCGACGAGTACGGCGAAGATGCCGAGGAACAGGCCGAACGAGCGATACATTGCGATCATGTCATCCTGCTGTGTGGCCTCGCCGGAGCGGATGGCTGCCAGTTCCGGCCAGCGCGCTTCAATGTCGGCTTCCAGGTCTTTGACGCGTCGCGGGTCGCTCAACTTGACGACGAAATAGCTCACCTGTCCACGCTTGTCGAAGAGCGTCTGCGCGTCTTCCAGGCTGATGACCGCACCGCCGTCTTCCAGGCTGACGCCGGTTTCATAAATGCCGGCCACGCGGTAGGTGATGTCGTCCATCCGAAAAGCCTCGCCCACGCGCTTGTCGAAGTTCTCAGCCGTAATGCTGCCGAGCAATATCTGCTTGCGCCGCGTAAGCGGGCTGCCCGCGATGAGGTGGTAGTGTTCGATAGCAAAGCCGCGCGTGTCCTCGCCCGTGACGATGAAGTAGGGCGATTCGTCCATCTGCACAATGTCCACGATTTTGCCGGCCACCTGATCCACGCCCTCCATGCGGGAAATTTCCTCCCCGACCTGTATGTCAACCGCGCTGAGCATTAACATCATTGCGTCGCGCTGCCCGATCGTCAGGTCGGCGGAAGATGTCGAGAAGATGCGTTCGAAGCCGGAGGCCATGCCTTCGCCGAAGGCGCCCAGTGTGACCACACCTGCCACGCCGACCGCGATGCCGAGCATGGTGAGAAAGGTGCGGATTTTGCGCCGCCAGAGATTCTTGAGGGCCATTTTGTGGGGGCGGACTATTCGTCCGCGATCTGCAGGAGCACCTTCAGCGCGCCGGGACGCCGCGCATGTTCAAACGCAGACATGGCGTCGCGGAGGGGGTAGCGCGCTTCGATGAGCGGCTCGACATCGACGCGCTTCTCTTCCAGCAGACGTAACGCCGGAGGGAACGGGCCGCAACGCGAGCCGACCAGGGTGATCTCGTCCACAACGAGGGCCGAGGCGTTAAAGCACAGATCGTCGGCGTATGTGCTCTTCATCACCAACGTGCCGCGCGGGCGCAGCGCCTGCCGCGCCACGGCGAAGCCTTGCGCATTTCCGGTGCACTCTACGGCCACGTCGAAGCTGCCGGCCTGTACGTCGTCCGCGACGGCGGTGGAAATGCCGCGCGCGGCCAGAACCTCCAGGCCTGTGCTCG
>JBHHUI010000628.1:0-2478 GCA_046753805.1 Anaerolineales bacterium | reverse complement strand
CTGTGACCAGCGTGCGCGCGCCGGCCTGCTGCGCTGCTGCTACCAGATATTCGAGCTTGCGCGTCTTGTTGCCGCCGCCGGCAAGGCCGGTCTGGTCATCCCGCTTGATCCAGATTTCCGGCCCGCCGAGTCGCTCCGAGAGCCGTGGCAGCGCCTCCAGAGGCGTCGGCAGGTGGGCGATGGGGGTGCGGGGAAGGTGGGCGGTGAGCATGGTCAGTATGAACTCATTCCGGACTCCCCCTCTCCCGCGCCGGGAGAGGGGTGGGGGGTGAGGGTGGGTCGCCAATAAAAAGTTTCAACCAGTTCTATTCCTTTTTCCGTGTTCAGCGGGCAGTCAGCGTCCGGCGGCGTCTGCGGCGCCGCATGAGCGCGAGCAGGCGCGGCATGACGACATTGTACGTCCAATATTGCGCGCGCTGCACGGGATAGTCCCACGCGCCGAGTGTACGCACGACCGTGCCACGGAAGCCGGACTTGAAGCGCCACACGCCCCACATGGAGTCGGATTCGTCAAAGACATCCGGCGCGCCCCACAGGTCGTACTCCGTGCAGCCGCGTGCGCGCGCCGTGCGGATGGCTTCCCATTGCAGCAGGTGATTCGCCATTTTTTCGCGGTGCCGGGCCGACGACATGCCGGTCAGGTAAGCAGCGCGCCGCCCCTCAAAGACGATAAATACGCCGCCGACGGGTTCACCGTCCACCTCGGCGATGAGGGCAATAGCCTTGTTCGCCCGCATAAAGCTCTGCCAGAGGCGCGAATAGTACTCAGGGGACCGGATGACGAACCCATCGCGTTCGCTCGTCTCGGCATAGAGTTTCAGGAGGGCCGGCAGGTCACTTTCCACAGCTTTCCGCACCTGCACGCCGCGCCGACCGGCCAGGCGGATATTGTAGCGAGTCTTCTGTTTGAAGGAGGCGAGCAAGGATTCTTCGGAAGCGGTGATGTCTAGCAGCACGGTGTTACGAAACTGGATTTGTTCCGAAGAAAATCGCCAGCCGTCCGCGACCAACCGGGTGCGGACGGCCTCGCCAACCGGCGCGGGACGGGCATCCGCTGCACCCGGTACTCCATAGCCCATCGGCAATGCCGGGTCGATCTTGACGAACATTGCCCCAACATGGCGGGCATGGTTCGCCAACTGGCCGAGTACTTCGTGGGGCAAGACCGTATCTGACCAGTTGAGCAGCGGGCCGCGCGGAACGTACATCAGACTTGCGCTCAGTCCGACGAGCTGTTCGGTACGGCGTAGCACCTGCGCGGCAGCCACCGGCCCCAGCTTGGCCTCCCAGACAAAACGGCTGACCGTCCAGCCGTCCATATTCGCGCGAAATTCACCCCATTCCCATGACTGCAGGAACTGTGTGTTGGCAAGCGCCCTGGTGATCGCACGCCACTCACGGGGGTTGTCAACTGCGCGCATTGCTCAGTGCGCTGCGGCGACGCACGTACCAGCGGTACAGCCGATATACCCGGGGCATGTAGACGCGGTCGTGTGCTGCTGTCACGCGCGCCAGTTCTCCGCCAAAGCCGCGCTTGAAACGGTACACCGGCCAGAGTCCATCTGTGCGCGTTGTGAATTGTGCTTCGAGTTCCGTGCGGTCGGCGTCGGGCACGCCCCACAGGTCGTAGGTGTGGCAGCCGCGCGCTTTGGCCCAGCGCAGCGCCTCCCACTGCGCGGCATAGGCCGGCATGCGCTGCCGCTCCGCATCGGACGAGGCGCCATAGAAGTACCACGCGCGCCCGGCGAGCGCAAAGGCCATCACGGCCGCCAGCGGACGCGCTTCGTATTCGGCGATAAGCAGCGCCACCTGCCCCCGCCCGGCAAACTGTTCGTATGCCTGCCGATAATACCCGGGCGTGTGCGCGCCGAACCCGTCTCGAGCAGACGTGGCTTCCATCAAAGCGGTAAAGGCCGCCATGTCGGCGTCGAAGGAGCCGCTATCACTGCAGCGCACGGTCACGCCTCTTTTGGCTGCCAGCCGGATGTTGTAGCGCGTCTTCTGTTTCATGCGCGCCAGGATTTCGTCCTCGCCGGCGCGCAAATCGATGAGCAGCGTGCGACGTGGCTGGATGGATTGGGGGCTGGGTTCTAAGCCGTAACTTGCCAGGGCGCTGCGCGCTTCCGGGCTGTCCAGAAGATCGGCTTCCATCTTCAGGAAGACGGCGCGCTGGCTACGGGCTGCTTCGTCAATGAGTGCTAGTAGATAGGTCGTCAGGTCGCGGTTGGTCCAGTCTACCAGCGGGCCGCGTGGGACATAGGCGACGGCGCCGAGCGCGAGTGGTAGTGGCCGGAACAACACCTGCGCGCCGGCAACAATTGCGCCGCTTTCGCGCACGGCAATACGTGTGGCGGTCCAGCCGTATTGGGTTTTGAGTCCAGCCCAGGCAGCGGACTGCAATACATGGGCGGAGGGAGTCGAAAGCGTCGGCGGGTAGGCTGTTTGCGCCTCCAGAAAGGCGTCCCATTCGGCTGCCGA
>JBHHUI010000627.1:0-2480 GCA_046753805.1 Anaerolineales bacterium | reverse complement strand
TCCGAATTGCTTGTACTTGGGGCGGCTGCGGGTCTCATCCTCGCGCGTGTATTCTGGCTTGACGTCCGCCCGTCGATCTTCCACGACACGCGCCTTGTGGAGGGGACCGTCGTCGGGGTGACGCCGCAGAATATCGTCTTCGGAGACCGGATCAAGCTGATCGGGATGGATATCCATGGAGAGGAGGTGCGCCTCTACTGGCAAGGGCTGGCCGTGATGGATACCGATTACAGCATCGCGCTCTATTTGCAGGACGATGCGGGCGTCGTGCTCGCGCAGCAGGACAGCCAGCATCCGGGCCTCGTGCCAACTACCCGTTGGACGCCGGGGCAATACGCCGAAGACTTGCACCGGTTCACGCTGGACACAGCCCCGCCGGCCGGCGAATATCAGATTGTCGTCGCCGTGTACTCCGGGGACGGCACGCTCGAGGGGTTCGATGCGGACGGCCAGGTGGGGCACTATGTTTCCGTGGGCAAGCTGCGAATTGCGGACTGACGCGCGCGGGCTCGCAATTGGAAACTTCTGGTTGTGTTCTCTCCTCGGAGGACATTGCCCGCCTCCGTCCATCCGAGAGGAGCCTCTCCGCCGGCCCTCGGAACGCCCGGCATTGTGCTGTCGCGACCGGGACGTTAGAATTTGTTGCTATGAACACGCCGGTTGACAAATGGAGTCCCCCGTTCGGATATGTGCCGGTGGAGTCTTTGGTGGCCGGCATCGCCGTGTTCGCGCCGGCGGCCGCCGAAGCGCGCGACCAGCCCGAAACGTTTGTGTGTCCGAACTGCGGCGCCGCCACGGCGTACAACGTCGCCGCCGGCGGTGTGGCCTGCGAGCACTGTGGCTATGTGCATGTGCCCGAAGCCGATGTCGTCGGCCGCGACGCACAGGAATTCGAATTCACGCTTGACTCGCTCGACCGGGCAGCGCGCGGTTGGGGCGCGGCGCGGCGCGAGTTGCATTGTGAAAACTGTGGTGCAGACCTGACGCTGGCCGACGGTTCGCTGACGACAACCTGTCCATTCTGCACTTCCAGCCGCGTCGTAACGCGAGCGGCTGCGCAGGACGCCCTCCGGCCGCGCTTTCTCATCCCGTTCAAGATCGAGCCGGAACGTTGCACCGAAATCGCGCGCGCGTGGCTTGGGCGCGGCTGGCTCCATCCGGGCGAGTTGGCGCGCTCGGCGCGGCTCGAACGTTTCACCGGCGTATATCTCCCGTTTTGGACGTTTGATGCGCGCGTCGAGGCAACGTGGGAGGCCGAGGTCGGCTACAAGCGCAAGAAGACCGTGTGGGAAGATGGCGAACTCAAAACCAAAACGGTAA
Organism: Anaerolineales bacterium; assembly: GCA_046753805.1. Lineage (GTDB taxonomy): Bacteria > Chloroflexota > Anaerolineae > Anaerolineales > JBHHUI01 > JBHHUI01. The sequence goes on along the minus strand of JBHHUI010000627.1, from coordinate 1,160 downwards.
TTGAATGGCGCTGGGAAAACGGGCAGGTGACCGTGCCGGTAGATGACTTGCTGCAAACCGGTACGACCAAGACCAGCGCCAACTTGATCGTCGGCCTGTATCCCTTCGACCTGGATGCGCTCGCAGCCTACGACGCCGGGTATCTGGCCGGCTGGCAGGCGCAGGCGTACGACATCGGGTTGGAACCGGCGTGGGACACCGCCCGCGAAGAAATGCGCGAGCGTGCGCGTCAGGCCAGCCGCGACAGCATCGCCAGCCGACACGTGCGCAATTTCAGCATGGCGGCAGATTTCCGCGACGAGACCTGGCGCTATGTATTGCTGCCGGTCTACGTGGCAGCATACCAGTTCGAAGGGCGGGTGTTCCAGGTGCTGATCAACGGCCAGACCGGCGCCGTTTCTGGACAGAAGCCTGTGGCGTGGTGGAAGGTTTGGGCGGCGATAGCGGCGTTGCTTGCACCGGGCGCGCTGTGCGGGCTGATTGGATTGATCACGATCCCGCTCGGCGGCGCAGGCGGCCTCGGCGTGATCGCCGGACTCATTTTGTTATTTGTCGGCGGGGTCGTCGCCGTGGGCCTCTTCCGCAAAGCGCAGCCGGCGGACGAAACATGACTGCCCCACAGCCGAAAGCGCCCGCGTTACCGGCGCGTCCGGAGGCGGCAGACGGGCCGACCATCGGGCGCCTGTGGGGCCGGGAGCTGCGCCCGAATGGTTGCGCCCATTGCGGCTCCACGCACCTCGTGGCGGGGGATGAACCCGTCCTGTGTCCGTCGTGCGCGCAGGCGCAGCTGGAGGCGCAACCGGCGCGTGTGCGGGCCGCACCACCGGAACTTGTCGTGCCATTCGGTGTTGCGCCGGACGCGCTTGCCTCCCAGCTGCGCGCCTGGGTAGGGAAAGTGCGCCTGCGTCCGGACGACCTGACGGCCGACAAAATCGCGGCGCGCCTGCAGCGCGCGTACATTCCAATGTGGCTGGTGGATGGAACGGTGCGGGCGTCGTGGGAGGCGGAGCTGGGCTTCGATTATGAAGTCGCCACGGCGCAGGAGGCGTTTCACGATGGCGCGTGGCAGTCTCGCAAAATCACCGAAACCCGCATCCGCTGGGAACCCCGTGCGGGTACCCTGCAGCGCAGGTACGATAATCGACGTGTTCCGGCGCTGG
>JBHHUI010000626.1:0-2494 GCA_046753805.1 Anaerolineales bacterium | reverse complement strand
AGGGCGGCCAGACGACCCTGTTGGGCGGCCTGCTCAAGTTCGGCGAGGGTAGTGATACCGGCCTCCCGCCAGAACAGGGCGACTTTCTTGGGGCCGAGGTCGGGCACCTGCAGCACTTCAGCCAGCGAAGGCGGAACTTCCTGCTTCAGTTTCTCGAGGAATCCAAGTTTGCCGGTGGAGAGCAATTCGTCGATCTTCTCGGCAATGGCCTTGCCGACGCCGGGCACTTCCTTTAGCTTGCCGGCGCGCCACACGTCGTTGATATCGCGCCCAAGATCGACGATGCTGTCTGCGGCTTTGCGGTACGCCAGGATTTTGTATACCACTTCACCCTTGATCTGAAGCAGATCGGCGATGAGTGTGAACGTATCCGCCAGCTCGCGGTTGGTCATCGACATGGCGGCTATTATACCGGGGATGATTGGCGCGGACGAGACGGCCCAAGCGAAAACGGATGGGCGCGCAGGATGTGTCACCGAAGACCTCCGAGGTCTCGCGCAGCGGACCTCCGAGGTCTCACAAATTGGAAGGTGCAGCGCTGCAAAGACGCCAAGAAAGTAAGTTCACGTTCCGGGTTTCAGCCGCTCGGCTGTGCGAACGCAAACTTGCTGGCGAAGAGGGTCGTAACAATCCATTGTCGCCCGACGTCGTCGTAGGCCATCCCAACCCCGATGAAATCAAATTCGGGGCGCAGAATGTTGGCTCGATGCGTTGGGCTTTCCATCCACGCGTCAACCAAAGTCGGCCCGGCCACCAGCAATTCAAGCGTCGTGCGGCCCAGGTTCTCACCCACATAGGTGCCCTCATCGAAGCCGACGCTGGCCGCCACGGGAAACGCCAGCGCAGCCCCGGTGGCGGGATCGGTGTGGCTGAAATACCGGCGCGTGACCATGTCGGCTGTACGTGTGAGCGCGGCCGACGTCAGTGGTTCGTCCACGACGAGCGGGGGCAGACCGTTGATGCCGCGCTGCTGGTTGATCAATTGGACGAGTTGCTCCGAAACGATGCGCACTTCCTGCGAAACGGTGCCGGGATCGACCAGCGCGCTGCCGGCGATAGCGTCTCCAGAGGGCGCGCCAGCCAGCACGCCTTCCACCGCCTCGCCGGAAACAATCGTCCCCGACCCGTTCGAGAGGGACAACGGGTCATTCGTGGGCAGCGCCGTCGGCGGCAGCGGCGTGGGGCTGCCCGCCGGCGTGAACGTGGGCGCAGTGGTAGGCTCCGGCGCGTCCGTCGGGTCCGGTTGGGGATCGTCAGTGGGACTCACTACGACCTCGGTCTCGGCTGTTGTCGCGGTTTCCGCAACAACCACGGCCGCGGGAGTAGGATCAACATTCCCGCGTCCGCTGGTCGCGAACAATCCAACCGCGCCGACGATCACCAGCGCCACTACGCCCGCACCAGCATAGAGCCAGCGCGGGAATCCGGGCCGGGCTACTTCGACCGGGCGCGCAATCGGCGCCGGTCGGGCCGCCGTCGCGGGCGTAGCCGGGGCCGCTGCAGCTGCAGCGGCTTCTTTCTGGCGGGCTGCAAGTAAACGATCGATGTTCTCCTGGGAGACCGTAGCCGTCGCATCGCCGCCTGCGAGTTCCGGCGCCAGCTTCTCGAGCAGTTCAAGCGTATTAGCGGACGTGGCCTCGGCCGCAGCGCCGATCACGTCGCTGGCCGGGAGTTGTGCGGGCACCACCCCTGTGACGGCCGACATGAACGCCGCCACAGACTCGAAACGGCCAGTCCGGTTGAAACTAAGCGCCACCCGGAGCGCCTCGTCCACTTCTAGCCCGACAGCGGGCTGCAGCGCGCGCGCTGACGGCACCGGCTGCGAAAATTGTATCAGCGCCAGGTCGGCGGCCGAGCCGGCCTTATATGGCGTTTGTCCCGTGAGCATGTGGAACAGCAATGCGCCGAGCGAGTACACATCGCTCCGCACGTCGAGTTTGCGATCACGCGAGCGGCCGGCGAGTTGCTCCGGACTCATGTACGCAAACACGCCGCGCTGACTCGGCGCCGTGAAGGTAGCGGCAGCCGTCGCCAGCATGGGCGCAAGCCCAACTTCGGATACATACGCCTCGCCGGAGTCATCAAAGAAGACATTGCTCGGTTTAAGATTCAAATGCACGAGATTCTGCTGGTGCAGATAATTCAACACCGTCCCGATATCTTGCACTACCGCCAGCGCCTCCTCGATCGGCAGCGGTCCGTCGCGGAGACGCTCGGCCAGCGTGGGCCCGCTCATTAATCCCAGCGAATAGAACAAACGTCCCTCGATGGTTCCGGCGCGCAATAGCGGAACCAGGTGGTCGTGCTGTAGCACGCTGAATCGTTTGACGACGTTCAGGAAGTACTTTTCAAACTTCGGCAGCGCAGCGAATTCATCGGCGAGGAGTTTAAGCGCCACCTCGCGCCGCGCGGCGCGATCGGTCGCACGGTAAACCAGATTGAGTTCCGTTTGCCCGATGAGTGCGTGTACTTATAAACGACCGAAATTACGGTC
>JBHHUI010000625.1:0-2499 GCA_046753805.1 Anaerolineales bacterium | reverse complement strand
TAGAAGAGCGAAGCCATTACGCCGGCGGCGAACCAGATGACAAGGCGCTTGCCCGTGTTCCACATTTCCGCGCGCGACGGCCGGACCGACCAGAGCCGAATGGCGGCATAGGCAAATGTGAACAGCGCCGCGAAGAACCCGAAATAGATGTGCGAAACCAGTCCGGCCGCGGTGGCGAGCGCCAGCCCGACGCCCGAGCGGAGGTTCGACTTGCCAGTGATGATGCGCTCGACAAAATACAGTTGCAACGGCCAGAGCACGAACGTTGGGCCCATGACAAACTTGTTCAAGTAGACGATCGTGTGGTAGCGGTAGAATGCGATGCCATAGGCAAGGGCCGCTGTCAGGGCCGCAAAGCGTGAGCGCGTTAGCCGATTGGCATAGGCAAACATGGCAAACACGGACGCAATGTGCAGCCCAAAGAAAAACCACTTGGTCGCGATCCAGATGTTAGGGATGACGACGTTGGTAACCGCCAGCGACACGAACAACAACGGGCTGTAAAACTGCATGAGGGGGAAGCCCATATCGCCCCAGTTGGTCCAGATGGGCAGTTGACCCGCCCGCAGCGTATCCAACACAAGCCAGGCCATATGCATATAGTAGTCGCCATTGGCCGCCGCCGCTTGGAGATATCCGGGCAACAGGTAATACATGCCCGAAAGCGCACCCATCGCCGCGAGTACGACGATGAGGCCCATGCGATGGGCTGTAAATCGCTCGAAGCTGCGCGTCACATGGTTCCAGCGCAGTTCAAAGTAGAGTAGTGTGAGCAGGCTTGCAAGCGCGCCAAAGCGGACCGGCCAGCGCACGCGGCGAACCCACACGGCCCACGTTGGTATCGGCGACCAGTCGCGGATTTTCAGGAACGGGCCGTATACGGTGTATAGCTCGGCGTGGATGAACGCCAGGACTAGCGCGCCCAGCGCAAGCAGGGTGAGCCAGCCCAAGACCGTATTCGAATGTTCTGATATCTTGGGGGTAGTACCGGTCGACATTCAGGCTACGCCACTGCGCGCGATGTCTTCTGCCAGCGCAAACGCCCGTTCCATACACTGGTCGCTGTCGATGTAGCGGTATTCGCCCGTACGACCCAGCAGCGCAAGACCGGGTCGGTTGTAAATAAATGCCTTGACCTTGTCCAAATGCGGCCTGTAGCCCAGATAGGAAATCGGGTACGCGCTGGCGGACTTTACTACAAACACCTTCTTCACGTCTTCCCGGGACAGCACTTCATCCTCCAACAGGCCGGGCAGTGAGAGTTGCATGAGTTCCTGGGTGTCCATTTGCCAGATGGGCTGGTGCGAATGGCATGAGTATTCAACTGCCAGCATGTTTTCGCCCGGCGGGCAGAGGTCGGCGCAGAACTTGTTCATGTCAGAGAGGCGATGATACGGGCGACCCAGGTAATACACGTAAGACGTATCCAGCAGCGGCCGGTCCGGGGTCACAATGTATAGCACGATCATCGCCAGGTAGCCTAGGCGGGCGGCGCTCTCCAACACGTCCGTCGGCGGGGAGGGCGAGAGCATCTTGATTAGGCCGGGAATCGGGATTGTCGAAACGACGAAGTCCGCGTCGAGTTGATGGGTTCCCGATGTGCTCTGCGCTGTGATCCGATGCTGCCCAGATTCGATTGTCTCAAGTGCAGTGACGCACGCGCCGAGGTGAATTCGACCCCCCAGTGCCGTGACCCGCTCTGCAACGGTTTCGGCGATCACGCCATACCCGCGCGGCGGGTAACGGAGTGGCAGCACAAGCTCCCGTTCGGTCAAGGACTTGGCATCGCCGGAAACGCGCCTGGTCAGCAACAGCTTCAAACTTTTCAGGAAGTTGAGGCGCGTGCTGGTCGGGATTGTGTCCGCCGACAGTTCGTCGGTCGAGAGCTTCCAGAAGTTCTCCGTATAGGGCTGAAAAAACACCCGCGTTAGATGGCTGCCGAAATTGCGAGTCGCCCACTCGCGCACGTTCAAGTTATCGCCGTCACGTCCGAATGCTCGCTCCACCGCCCGCCGGAGTTGTGCAGCGCCGAAGGTGGCGACGGACGCGACGGCGTCGGTGATGGGAAAGTGAAGCAGTACATTGCGCGCGCTCAGTGGATAATCGAGGAAACGACCCTGGAAATAGATTTGCGCACTGCGCTCGAACTGGACGACCTCGTCGCCCAGCAGGTCTGTGATGCGCTCGACGATCTCCTGTTTCTGCGTGATGAAGAAGTGCGGGCCGAAATCCAGACAATACGCGCCGTCTTCCGGTCGGACTGTTCCCGCCAGTCCACCCACAAACTGTTCGGCTTCGAATACGTCCACCGCCACGCCAAGCTCGCGCAGCCGCCACGCCAGCGAAAGCCCGGAGATGCCGCCGCCTAATACTGCTACGCGTTTGTCGCTCGTCACCGTCGGCTCCACGTAAATCTAAAACTCCACCAACACATTGCCGTAGTTAGCGTTGATGGTGAATTGGGTTTCAAGACGGGTGATGCGAATGCCGAGTCGCGCG
>JBHHUI010000624.1:0-2509 GCA_046753805.1 Anaerolineales bacterium | reverse complement strand
GGTCAGGATCACATGCGCCTTGCCCATCAAGTGTACGAACGTCACATAGTCCACCGGATCGAGCAAGACCACGTTCGGCTGCGCGCCAAGAAGTTCATGCACCGGGCCGCTGATGTTCGGGTTGCGGTGCACGGGATAGATCACATGCACATCGTCGCGGCGCGCCAGTTCGCGCAGCGCCATGCAGATGTCGCGGATCGGCTGGCCATGGTTCTCGCGGCGGTGGGCCGTGACCAGCACAAGCTTGCGCCCGGCGGGCGCTTCGGGCAGACGGCCATTCGGCGGGCGCTGCACGATGGTCTGTAACGCGTCGATGACGGTGTTGCCGGTGACGTGGACCGACTCGGGAGCGAATCCTTCACGCAACAGCGCCTCGCGCGCGGTGTCAGTTGGAGCGAAGTGCAGCGTGGATGCATGATCAGCCAGCACGCGGTTCAATTCTTCCGGGAACGGGTTAGCGCGGTCGTAGGTACGCAGCCCGGCTTCGACGTGCCCGACCTTGACCTTTCCGTAACTCGCGGCCAGCGCCGCGCCCAGTACCGTCGTCGTGTCGCCCTGCACGAGCAGCCAGTCGGGCTGCGTTTTGGCCAGCACGGGCTGCAAACGGAGCAGTACCTGCGCGAGCACGTCGGTGGGTGACTGGTCCGCTTCCATCACATCCAGATCAAAATCGGGCGTAATGTCGAAGATGCGCAGCACCTGGTCCATCATTTCACGGTGTTGCGCGGTGGCAACCACGAATAACGCGACTCCCGGACGCGCCTGCAGCGCCGCCACAACCGGCGCCATCTTGACGGCCTCGGGCCGTGTGCCGATGACGGTCAGGACGCGCATAGCAGGGCGGATAGAAAGTGACAGGCAACTCGGCTATCGCGGATTGTTCATTGCCCATTGTTCAATATGCCCCCTGGCCGCGAATCACCACGCCGATCGTTTTGAACAAAATCTTCAGATCGAGCCAGAGCGAATAATTGCGGATATAGTACAGGTCGTATTGCGTATTCAAGTGCATGGGCAGATCGCTGCGGCCATTGACCTGCCACCAGCCGGTAATGCCCTGCGGCGCGGCCAAGCGCTGCCGTTGCCATGGTTCGTACTGCTCCACGATAAACGGCATTTCCGGGCGCGGGCCAACCAAGGTCATTTCGCCGCGCAGCACGTTAATCAGTTGCGGTAGCTCGTCGAGGCTGGAACGGCGCAAGAACCGGCCCAGCCGGGTGACGCGCGCGTCCGAGGCGATTTTGTAGACGGCTTCTCCGGCAGCGGTATATCGAATCGGCGCCCGCAACTCCTCTGCATCAGCGACCATCGTCCGGTACTTGTACATTTCGAACAACCGCCCGTTCTCCCCAACGCGTTGCTGCCGGTACAGCACCGGCCCTTTGGAGTCGAGTTTTATGGCAATGCCCAGCACGACAAAAAGGGGCCACAGGAGCACGATGCCGGCGGTCGTCAGCGCAATATCAAAGAGTCGCTTAATAACGAGCGCCGGCCCATCGATGCTGGGTTCACGCAGTCCGATGAGCGGTAGTCCATCGAGCGAGTCGACGCTGGACTGGACCATGACCAGCTTGAAGAAATCTGGCACCAGACGCACACGGACGGGCAGTGTTTCCAGCGCGTACACCAACGCTTCCACTTGCGGATAGGCTTTGCCCGGCAGAGCGACGATAACCTCGTCGATGGCGTGCTGTCCAACCAGCGCCGGCACCTCGTCCACCGAGCCAAGCAAGCGGAGATCACCCGGCCCGCCAGCGGCATCCTCGCCGCCGACACAGCCCACAATCTCGATCCCGGTCGCGCGGCGGCTCAACACGCGCGCGGCTGCTTTGGCCGTTTCGCCTGTGCCCACAATCAGGATACGGCTCAGCGGCTGCCCGCGTTCGCGCCGGTAGCGGACGACAGCCCCGGCCACCAGCCGGATGCCGGACAACAACGCCAGATCGATGACGAAGAAATATCCGACGAGCAGGCGCGGCGTGTCGCGGAAGCTGAAATATAGTACCCCCGCAAACACGAACACCGCTACTGAAATCGCCGCCAGCAAGGCACGGGCGCTGCCCACCGGCCAACGCTCGCGGCGGACGTCGTACACCGAGAGCGTGAGGAACACGACCACCCACACTATTGCAACAATACCATGCAGCGCTGGGTTCAGAAATGAGTCAACCGGCCCCAGCGCCCGCCCCAACGGCAAACCGAGTCGCGCGGCGTTTGCCAGCAACAGGGCGACCTGCGTGCCGACGGCGTCAGCCAACACGAGAAATATTACGAGGCGACGGAGTTTACCAAACATAGCGGGTCAGAACACGCGACGGACATACGCAAGTTGACCCGATTATAGTGCCCGCAAAAAGGGCGGGTCAATGGGACTGTGATGGGGTTCCGGCTGCGGCGGGCTGGGCGCGCAACTGGCCGCAGCCCGCACTGATATCGATGCCGCGCCGCACGCGGACAGTGCAGGGAATCCCGGCGTCTTCCAATACCTGCTTGAACGCGGCCGCCCGGG
>JBHHUI010000623.1:0-2518 GCA_046753805.1 Anaerolineales bacterium | reverse complement strand
AGCGCAATCCAAACTCGCGCCGCCTGGTCGTGACGGCCTGGAATCCGGCCGAAATCGAACAAATGGCGCTGCCGCCTTGCCATGCGATGTTTCAGTTTTACGTGGCCGCGGGACGGTTGTCCTGTCAACTTTACCAGCGGTCTGCCGACATCTTCCTCGGTGTGCCGTTCAATATCGCATCCTATGCATTGCTTACGTTGATGATGGCGAGCGTCTCCGGACTGGAGCCGGGCGAATTTGTACATTCCCTCGGCGATGCACACCTGTATCGCAACCACGTCCAACAGGCGAAACTCCAGCTGCAACGCGAACCGCGCCCGCTCCCAAGGATGGCATTCAATCGCAGCCTCGGATCGATATTCGAATTCGAGTTTGATGATTTCCGTCTATCAGGCTACGATCCACATCCCCACATCAGAGCCGCCGTTTCCGTGTGATCGTATCCATCATCGCCGCGTTTGCGGCCGGCAACCGCGCCATTGGCCGGCATGGCGGCATCCCCTGGCATTTACCGGCTGATCTGGCCCGTTTCAAGCAGACCACCATGGGACACCATCTCGTCCTGGGTCGACGCACGTACGAGTCGCTGCGGGGAAGCGCGCTGCCGGGCCGCACGATGCTGGTCCTTTCGCGCAATCCTGCAACCCTCGTCGCCGCACACGTTACACTGTACCCCAATCTACACGCAGCGGTCGCGCACGCCGAGCGCGCGGGCGAGGACGAGCTCTTCATCGGCGGCGGCGAAGCCGTTTACAGGGCGGCGCTTGAAATCGCCGTCCGCATGTACCTGACGATCGTACATGCGGACGTGGACGGTGACGCATTCTTTCCTGCATTTGAGGCGCGCGCCTGGTCGGCGGCGGAAGAGGTGTACCGGCCCGCGGACGCCGCCAACCCACACGCCATGACGTTCCGCACTCTACACCGGATGCGCTAACCCCGGTTGGTGTAGCCGAAGCGCCGCACGTCGCGGTCGTTGCTGCGCCAGTCGGGCCGCACGCGGACATGCAGATCGAGAAACACCCGCGCCTCCACGAGGCGTTCGATTTCGACCCGGGCGCTGGACCCGATGCGCTTGAGCATAGCCCCCCCACGACCGATCACGATCCCCTTGTGTGATTCTCGCTCCACATAGATTCCAGCGGTAATGTGAATATGAGAAGGATCAGTCTCGTCGAAGTCCTCGATTTCAACCGCTATGCCATGCGGTATTTCAGCCCTCAATTCGTGCAGGGCCGCTTCCCGGATTAGCTCGGCCGCGATTTCCCGAACGGTAGCATCGGTCACCTGTTCTTCCGGGAAGTATTGCGGCCCTCGCGGCAGCGCTGCGACCAGTAAGGCCAACAGCGCAGCCAGATTGTCTCCGCGCGTTGCGGAAGTCAGCATCCACGCAGCCTCGGGTGCAAGCGCCCGATACGCATCCGTGTGCGGCAGCACCTTTTCGGGGCGCAGCTTGTCACTCTTGTTGAAAGCCAGCACGACCCCAGCCCCCCGCCCGACCACGAGACCGGCGATGTGCCGCTCCCCCGGCCCCGGAGGAACGGACACGTCCACCACCCACAAGACGACATCGGCCTCGTCAATGGCTGCGCCGGCCGCGGCGCGCATATACTCGTCAAGCGCATGGCGGGGGCGGTTAATGCCCGGCGCATCCATGAAGATGAGTTGAGCTACATCTGTGGTGAGGATGCCGAGTTGCCGCCGGCGGGTGGTCTGCGGTTTCGACGACACGATGGCCACTTTCTGCCCGAGCAGGGCGTTAACCAGTGTGGATTTACCGACATTGGGCCGCCCCGCTACCGCAATGAAGCCCGAGCGGAATTCGGTCCGGCCTGAATCATCTGCCATAAAACCCCTGTGATAGACTCTCGATCTCAACTACTTCAAAAAGAGGATTTGGTTATGTCTGGTCTGACACAACCTGCGGACCTCGAAGGACTCACCGCCCTTGGCAGCCGCGCGACCCAGCCCAGCCGCGTGTTGGAGACCTTCCCAAACCACCATCCGGAACGCGATTATACCGTCACACTGTCGACCAACGAATTCACCTCCGTATGCCCCGCGACGGGACAACCGGATTTCGCGACGATCACGATCCGCTACATTCCCGACGCGCGCGTCGTGGAGTCGAAGTCGCTAAAACTGTATTTATGGTCGTACCGCAACGAAGGCGCTTTCATGGAGCATGTAGCCAACGTCATTCTCGACGACCTGGTGGAGGCGCTCCAGCCACGTTGGTGCGAAGTTGTGGCAGATTTCGCCGTGCGCGGAGGGATCGGGATCGTGGTGCGCGCGGATCACACCCAGGCAGGCTACGAAGTACCGGCCGGGCTGACTACAACCGGGTGAGGCCGCGCGCCGGCCGCTATACTTCGGCGGGGGCGCGACCCGGCTGCATGGCCTGCGACAGGGCTTCAACTCCCCGCGCTGCCAGGTCGGTCACCGGCAGTGCGTGGACGGGAACGCACGCCCGCAACCGCTCCAACCCCGGGGGAGGCGGCGCGCCGGTCGCAGCCGC
>JBHHUI010000622.1:0-2529 GCA_046753805.1 Anaerolineales bacterium | reverse complement strand
TGCCGGCCTGACACGGGAAGTGGTGATGCAGCATTCCGGCCTCGAACTCGGCTTTATCGATGGAGCACCCGGCCAGTCCCACCGCCACGGCGCGCGCGCACCCACAGGCGCTGTTGCGCAGAACCTGAACGGCTGCGATTTGTCGCTCTGCATCGACCGGCACGTCAAACTGAGGCATGCCAAAAAAGCGCGCGAACTGGCTGATGAGCGGGTCGGCATAACTGGCGCGGATCGGAGGCAGGTTGTACGTGGCCTCGGTCAACGAACAAAACGGTTTGGGGAACACGACAACCACGCTCAGGCTCTGCAGCCAGCCGCGCAGTTGCCGAACCAATCCCGGGGGCAGGCTCGCGTTGTTGTCAATTGGCGCGATGACCGATTTCGCGCCGGAGCGCTGCACAATGTCCGGGATCAGTTGAGCGGCGCCGGGCGTGTCGCCGAGAGCCAGGAGCAGATCAGCGCGCGGCAGTTCGTCGGGCAGATATTCGTCTGGATCGTCTACGATGGGCGGCAGAAAGCGCGGGGCGGCAAATGTATGCGCTTCCCAGTGTTCAGGACAATGTTGGCGGATATTGTCTGCAATCCGCTCGCCCCAGCTTCCCTGCGTCATGATGAGCAGGCGCAAATGCGCGCTGACATCTGCAGGGACAGCGTTAGGCATGTCCGACGACGGTTTCTCCGTTGGCTGAACTTCTAGGCAATCATAAGGATAGGATGGGTTCCCCGGTCGAGTTAGTGCAGAAACTCATGTGAATTGCGGCTGACCGTCATGCTACGCTCAAAAGAAGCGTTTCAAGTAGTACGAACCGATCATTCCCCACCCGCGCGTCCAAGCTCTTCCACTCCGCCGGCGCGCAACTTCTCCAGCGCCGCGACGGTGTCATCCGCCAGCGGCGGCGGGACATGCTCATCAACAATCGCCCGGATCTTCTCGCGCACGCGCTGCGACATGTCTTTGGCGCCGTCCTGCTCCCAGTCGCTGTAAGGTTGGCGGGTCAGCAGCGTGGGCATCCATAGGTGATCGCGGAAGTGCTCATAGGTGTGATCATCGTCGAGGAAGTGACCCCCCGGCCCCACGCGAGCGATGACATCCCGCGCCAGCGTCTCGGCGCTCACTTCGATGCCTCGGATGAAGCGCTTGGCCATGCCGATGACTTCATCGCCCAGCAACAGCATCTCCGCTGAGCAGATCATGCCCCGATCCAGGTAGCCTACGTCGTGGATCAGGTTCAGTCCGGCCAACCCCTGTGCGAGAATCGAAAACGTGCTTTCGATGCCGGCCTGCGCGTCGAGCAGCTTGGAGTCGCCCGCCCCGGCCGTTCCCCAGGTTGGCAGTCCCAGCGAACGCGCCACTTCGGCGTGACCGGCCAATCCCAGGCTGGTTTCCGGAGCCGCCTGACAAAGCTGGGTGGTTGCCATATCGAAAACGCCCACATTGGTGCTGAGCGTACATGGCGCGCCGGGACGGCGTAACTGGATCATGACAATGCACATCAGCCCCTCGGCCAGCACCTGAGCGATCGACCCCGCTAGCGTCACGGGCGCAGTGGCTCCGGGCTGCGCGACCGGGCCCGGAATCTGCGGCAGCCCCAGGTCCGCAGCCACGAACATGCGATCGACTACGTCCTCCGGGAACACGAGTGGCGTGATTGGTTCGGGATAAAGCATGAGGAACGGACGCGCCTGGAGCTGTTCCAAACCGCCTGCCACCTGGGCGGCCATTTCGTACACCAGCTCCACCCCGCGCCGTGTGTAGCCAATGAACACAATCGGCTTGGTTGTATTGCTCACAACGGCCTCAAACTCGTACACGTCGGCCGCCCGAGGGTGCACATCCTGCGAAGAACCCATGGGCATGACCCAATCGATATTGGGCAGGGCGTCGGCGATAAGCGCTCCACGGGCAATGTCAGCTACTCGCGTTTCATGCACCTCGCCCGTGAGTGCATCCCTGGTGTTGGGGCTGGCGGTGGAGGTGCCATAGTAGGATTTGCGTCCCTCGACCTCCAACGCCCGTTTGCCCTCCCGGTTGTAGACCGTAAAGCCCTTCGGAGTCGTGCGCACACATCCCTCGACGATGTGTGGCGGCACCCGCACGTGTTCGTCTTGCACGATTGCACCGGCCTGCTGGAGCATTTTGCGCGCGCCGGCGTGCAGGACGTGGCAGCCGACTTTGTCGAGCACCTCCAGCGCGGCGCGGCGAATTTCCATAATCTGGTCGTCGCTGAAAATTTGGAGGGATGTGGAGCGTTTTTCGACGGATGATGAGTTGATCATGACAAGCCTCCCCGTAAGCCCATAATTGACGTATCCTGTTCTTCCGGCAAGTAGCGGTTGTCCCGCATATCGTATTACTTCCATCACTGCTTAGAAAGTGTTGTGGCTCTATCATACCCGTCCCTTTGCACCGCAAGTAACTGGTTGGTAACGGTCGGCTGGAGCGTGGCGGGGATTGGGGGTTAGGGAAATGTGGGGTGCTAACCAGAAAACCAATCCCCAAATCCCCCCGAAGGCCCCGCTATGGTGTGT
>JBHHUI010000621.1:0-2530 GCA_046753805.1 Anaerolineales bacterium | reverse complement strand
CCATTCGACCGAGCAAAGCCGTTGTGGTGGTCTTGCCTGCGGATCCGGTTACGCCGATCACGCGACACGGCGCCAGATCGAGGAACAGTTGCGAGTCATTCGAGATGCGAATGCCTCGCCGCCGCGCTGCCTCGACCAGCGGCGCGTCAGCCGGCACGCCCCCTGACACATACAGAGTGCCGACGCCGTCAAGTAACGATTCTGGGTGCTTGCCAAGCACGTATTCGATTGTTAAGTCTGCTAAGCCGGCCAGCTCTGCAGCCAGCTCCTTCCGCGAACGCAGGTCAGTTACACGGACCTGCGTTCCCTGTTCAGCCAGATGTCGCGCAAGCGCCACACCCTGCCGCCCCAAACCCAAGACGACTGCCGAATGTGGAACGGACATCTACGTGATCCGCCTGTCCAATCTGTGATCCGCGATCCACGATCCACGAACATCTTTAGGTTGTGCCAATCGCGCGCGCTTTACCGTTTCCGTTGGTCGATCCTTTTTCAAAGCGTTCGTCCAGCCCAATCCAAAAATGGTGCAGCAGCACATTTTTTGCGGGCCGCAAATACACTCCGCCGACGCTGTCCGGGCCGCCGTTGAGCGCGTTCGGATGCAGGAAACATACGGTGGGAACCTGTCCGAACTTCTCGGTGTAATGCCGGGCAGCGCGCAGCACTTTTTCTTCGAGCGTTCGTTTTTTATCGTTGTCGAACCACAACAGGCCGACTTCCATTTATCTGTACCCCTGCAACTCCGTGTCTCGCGCTACAAAAGCGCCAGCGCAATTCCGATCATCGTTGCGAGCAGCGACACTAACCAGAACCGCTGTACGATTTGCGTTTCGCTCCACCCCACCAATACAAAATGGTTGTGGAGCGGACTCATCTTGAATGGCCGCATATCGCGGCCGAGAAACCGCCGGCTCAACTGAGCGCTGGCGACCTGGATCATCGTCGAAAGCGTCTCGGCCACCGGCACAATCGCAATCACCGGCAACAACAACCACTGCCCCGTCATCAGCGCCACCACCGCCAGTAATGCACCTATGGCCAGCGAGCCGGTATCTCCCATGAAGAGCTGCGCCGGGTGGACGTTGTACCAAAGGAAGGCAAACAAGGCGCCCACGACCGTAAAACAAAAGCGCACCAGAAACGTCTGGCCCTGCAACAGCGCAATCAGCCCGTAGGCCACAAATGCCGTCGCCGAAATCAGCCCCGCCAGCCCGTCCAGTCCGTCGGTCAGATTGACCGCATTTGAAGTTGCCACGATGATGAACGCCGCCACCGGGATATAAAACAGACCCAGATCGACCTTGCGGGGGTAACCCGGTAAGGCCAAACTGTGCACATCGAGCGCGAAAAACAGAACTCCTCCAGCCCAGAGCGCGATCGCGATTTGCACCAGAAATTTGTTTCGCGCCCGCAGGCCTTTTACGCCCCCCATGCGCCGCCCCCGGATGCCGATCCAGTCGTCCAGCGCACCCAGCAACCCGGTCGCCACCAGCACGGCTAGCGGAAGCAGGATCGAACGTCCCGTGACCGGCCGGGCCAGATTGACCACATTGAGCAACGCCGTAATCAACAGCACCGGCAGGATGAAGAGCAGCCCGCCCATAGTGGGCGTACCCAGCTTGGTCAGGTGGGTGCGCGGCCCCTCGATCCGGATTGTTTCGCCGATGTTGAAGCGGCGCAGCACCTCCAGCAGCGGCCCCCCCCAGATGACCGTCATCAAGAACGCGATGCTGGCCAGCGTCAGAGCGAAAGTGGCGTCGGTCCCGTTCAATCGTGTTCCTCAAGCGCCATCACGAGCCTGTCCAGCCGCAGACCGCGCGACCCTTTGACCAGCACCACATCGCCCATTGTGATCATTTCGCGGAGTACGGTCTTCGCTTCATCGCGATCGGCGCACTGCACAATGCGTTTCGCGGGCAGACCCTGGCCGGCGGCTTCGGCGGCAATCGTACGCGCCAGTTCACCGACCGTTACCAGCACATCCGCCACGTCGGCCGCCCGTACACCCACGGAGCGGTGTCCCTGGTCTTCATACGCGCCGAGCTCGAGCATGTCGCCCAGAACTGCGATCCGCCGGCGGGCGTCCATTTCCGCCAGCAGATTAAGCGCGGCGATGGTGCTCTCCGGCGACGCGTTGTAGCTATCGTCCAGGATCAAACTCCCCCCGGGACCGCTGACGGCGTAAAGCCGCAGTTGCGACTGCGCCTCCTGACTCTGCAAGCCTTCGACGATCTCCTGCCACGGCTGGCCTTCGACCAGACCGACCGCCGTCGCGCGCAGGGCGGTGTGCACAGAGTGACGCCCCAACATCGGAACGGAAACATGCAGCGTCTCGTTGCGGTAGTGCAACTGAAACTTGATCCCGTCCAGGCCAAGCCCGATCACGTCGGAAGCCCATACCGTGGCGTCCGGCGTCAGGCCGTAGGTGACGACTTGCGCTCTGGTGCGCGCCGCCATCCCCATGACGAGCGGCTCGTCGGCGTTCAGAATTGCCACACCTTCAGGGGCTGCGGGCAGCGCCGCGACCAGT
>JBHHUI010000620.1:0-2538 GCA_046753805.1 Anaerolineales bacterium | reverse complement strand
GTCCCAATTAGCCCGCATGCGCCAACTGCAATCGTTTCTCACATTCCTGAGAAGAATCCATGAGTACACAGAAAGTCGTTGACGCCCGGGGCGTTTAATCAAACACCGGCGCCCGATCCGCACACCAGACGCTCTTCCAAAAAGCCGGTTTGTGCGAATTTGACTTCGTCGTGCCGCCGCGCCATAGGTCGTATCGCGGTACGGCGTGCTCATTAAAGTAGGCCTCGACCCGGTCGCGAAATTCACGGGCGATATTCTGATATTCGGCGTCTGCAATTAGATTGTGATGTTCTGACGGGTCGCGCACTAGGTCGTAGAGTTCGTTCCCAAATGGGTGCTCCGGGCTGCCCTTAAAGCGCTGGACGTAGAGCCATTCCTGTGTGCGGACCGCGCGCACTTCCTCCTGTTCGATGAAAACTTCATCTGCGTCCCAATCGAGAGACTCCCCTCGCAGAAGCGACGCAAAGCTCCGGGAGGCCGAATTGGCATTTGATTCCGTCTCAGGCATTCCTAGATAGTCCCGGATCGTTGCAAACAGATCGACCTGACTGATCATCCTGTTCTCGACCAGCCCGGATTGCACGCGGCCTGTATGCCGTACGAGCAGCGGGATGCTATACGCCGCGCGATGGGCGTTGGCGGGCCAGGTCGCCTGCCCGTGTCCCCAGAAGCCATTATGCCCCAGCGAGAAGCCGTGGTCGGCCGAATAGATCACCAGCGTGTTCTCGGCCAGCCCCTGCTGTTCCAGCGCTGCCAGTACCCGACCCACGCCGTCGTCGACCATGCTCATCTGGGAGAAGTAGTTGCGCAACGAGGTTAGATCGTTGGGGATTTGAAGGTGCGCGGTGTAATCGATGCCGCCGCTGCTTTCCTGCTGCCGCATAAACGACCGGTCGATGGCCGCCCTCGATAGCCCCTCCCGAGGAATCGTCCGCATCTCCGTATCGGCCTACAACGCTGCAAACCGATTGCGGGCTGGGCCGTGGATGGACGGCCAGTGGCCGTACGGAGCGTTATACGGAAGGTACAGGAAGAACGGTGCATCGGACTGAACATCTGCTTCACGCTACATGACTTCTGTCACTTGACACTCGCTCTAAAGTATTGTACATTCCGTCACAATAAGTAATTTTTAGATAGAATTAGATAGATAAAGATAGAAAAATACATCTGGAAATCGTGCTATCGTGACCTCAAAGCACAATTGGCTTATCCTCTCAAAGGCCGCTGAAGTACTCGAAGTCCATCCCAACACGCTGCGGCGCTGGGCGGACGACGGTAGGATACCTGTAATGCTCACACCCGGGGGGCACCGGCGCTTTGCAGCCTCAGATATTGAGCAGTTCGCTGAAAAACGAAAAAGGATTCAAGCGCCCAGAGGCGCTGAGCAAATTTGGGCGCAGCAGGCCGTCAGCCTCACGCGACAGGAACTAGCGATGAAGCGCAACGCATCATGGTTGATGGCGTTCGATGCTGAAGACAGAGAACGTAAACGCCGGTTGGGTCAGCGCCTGATAGGGGTCATGCTGCAATTCATATCCACGGGAGATGAAGCTGAGGGTTTACTTGAAGAAGCCGAAGCCATTGGCCGTGCGCATGCTCACAATGCCATTTCGATGCGACTGTCTCTGACGGAGGCGTTGCGAGCGGCGATGTTCTTCCGCGATGTGGTGGTTGAGGCGGCGGTGCAGCTGCCCGAAACTGCACGCGTGAAACCCGAAGCTAATACGCGCCTGTTGCGTCGCATCAACAAGCTCCTCAACGCCGTGCAGCTGGCCATGGTAGCGGAATACGAAGTGTCCAAACACGCCCAGAGTTGAGCGGCATGAAAACCATCTGTCTGGGATTTAGCCACCACACTGCGCCGCTACAACTGCGCGAGCAGTTGTATTACCCCCCGGCCGCGCTACAGACCGCCCTGGCGCGCTTTGGCTGCGGCCATGACGCCCAATCGCCGGGCGTAGCGGAGCTGGCGATCTTATCGACGTGCAATCGCGTGGAGCTTTATGCTGCAGCTGAAGAAGGCACTGGCCAGCGAGCGCAATTTGACGCGTTGCTGAACTTCATTTGCGAAACGCGCCACATGCGGCGGAGCGCCATTTCCGGCCATGCGTATCGTTACGGCGCGCGGGAGGCGCTGCAGCATCTGTGCCGCGTGGCCGCCGGGCTGGATTCGCCGGTGCTGGGCGAGCCACAGATCCTCGGCCAGGTTGCCGCGGCGCATGCGGTCGCCCGGGGACAGGGCGTTGCGGGTCCGGTTCTCGCGGCCTTCTTTCGCACGGCGATACGGGCGGGCAAGCGCGCCCGCGCCGAGACGGCCATCAGTCGCAACCCGGCCAGCGTCGGCTCGCTGGCCGCGCAGCGGGCTGCGCAGGTGGTGGAGGACCTGGCGGAGGCAAGCGTGTTGGTGGTCGGCGCAGGCGAGATGGGCATGCGGGCGGCCGAGGCGCTACGTTCACACGGCGTGAGGCGTATTGGCGTGGCCAACCGCACGCAACGGCGGGCGGCCGAACTTGCGCAACGCTGGGCTGGGCGGGC
>JBHHUI010000619.1:0-2538 GCA_046753805.1 Anaerolineales bacterium | reverse complement strand
CACCTTTTACCGGTATGCGTGGTACACAAATCGCCAGCCGAGCGCTTGCGGGCAGGAGCGTCAGGGCTGGGAGGGCGGCAACGGCACAAATCTGATTGATTGCGCTACGGGGCGATTGACCCCACTAGGCGAGATATTCGCAGAAAGGTAGGGTAAGTAACAGGATGGCAAAGCGCTCACGAGGAACAAGAAAGGCGCGCGGCGAGCTGCTGACAGACGATGATGTGAACATTATCGTGCAGTTGCTGAATGCCGCGCAATTCAACGGCACGGCGGCGCAGAAGGCGCAATCCTACGCGCGCGTGGCGCAGATTGTGTCAAAGCTGGCGCCGGACGAGCAAGGAGCAGGCGACGATGGCGGACAACCTGAGTGACGTTGTTCTGGCGCTCGGGCGCGATCTGGGCATCCTGACCGAGGGGCAGGCAACCGGCGGCTCGACCACGACCATCGTGGATAGCGCCCTGGGCGGCTCTGACGACGACTACAACGATGGCTGGGCGCTGGTTGTACGAGACGGCGGGGGTGCATCCGCTGCCCCGGAAGGCGAATTCAACCGCGTGTCAGACTATGTTTCGTCATCCGGCACCATCACGGTTGATACTGCCTTCACGGCTGCCGTGGCAAGCGGCGACAGTTACGCCGTGGCAACGGCGCTCTATCCGCTGAACCAGATACGGGCTGCGGTGAACCGCGCGCTACAAGATCGAAGCAAGTGGGTGCCAGCGGTAGACACCAGCTCGCTGACCACGGCCTCGGCGCAAACCGAGTATGCCCTGCCGGTCGCGGCAAAGGGCAACCTGCTGGAAGTCTACATCCAGACGCGCACGAACGACTCCAACGATAACCAGTGGCGACGTATCCACGACTGGGACGCGCAGCCACAAACGGGGGCGGCTGGCAGCACCGGCCTGCTCATCTTCCCGCGCACGTTGCCGGTCAGCCGGACGCTGAAGCTGGTCTACCTCGCGCCGCAGTCGGCCATGTTTGCCTACAGCGACAAGCTGCACGAGCTTATCTGGACCGAGCGGCTTGTCAAAGAAGCAAAGGTGCAGGCGCTCATGTGGCAGTTGCAGCGCGGCGGCACGGACGACCCGCTTTTGTTGCAGCTTGTGAACGACGCAAAGCGGGAGCGCGAACTGGCGCGGCTGCGGATGCCCGTCGTGGCGCCGCAGGAAAGCCACCGCTTCCCGCACAACACGCCGCACTACAAAAACCGCTTCACTTCACCCGACCCAGCATAAGGGGGAATAACCGTGGCGCTGGCAACCCCAACCACCAAACTGCCCAGCCACTCTATAACGCTGTCCGACGGTAGTACCACTATCGGGCTGATTGCGGTGGATGCGCAGGGGCATCCGTCCGTGCGCGGTATCACGCGCACGCCCTATCGCCGCTCATCTCTAAAGATGAGCGCGGGCGGCACGCGCTACAGCGACTTTGAGCCGCCTTACACCCCCATCGAACAGCGCGACTGGAGCGGCGGGCGCGGGCAACTGGACTTCACGCGCGATAGCACCAAATTTTACGACAGCCTGAATTGCTGGACGCTGAACGAGGGGCAGGTAACGAGCGCACCCCAGTGGAGCTTCGGCAAAGGCTATCGCAACGCCGACTTCACAATGCCGGGGAGCGTGCAGTGGTCTGCGCTGACCGGAGCCGGGCGCTATCTGGCGACGAGCTTTAGCGCCAGCGCGTCCTACACCACCGGCAAGATATTGCTCTGGCTGCGCACTATTGGCACGCCGAACGACACCATCACGGTAGAGCTGTGCTCTGACTCGGCGGGCAGCCCTGGAACAGTGCTGAAAAGCGCAACGCTGGCCGTGGCGAGCGCGGACGTGGTGAGCAACGTGTATGAATTCTCCATTGCGCAGGCGATCACCAGCGGCACAACCTACTGGGTGAAGGTGTATGCCACCAGCGGGAGCGACACGAGTACGAACGGCTGGGAAGTGGCGCACACAAACGACAGCCGCACCAGCAAGAAGTCATCCAACAACTCGGACTGGAACGCCAGCACGCTCGACCTGTACTTCCGCGTGACGGACGCCGACACTCTGAGCCGCTGGTTGTTTTATGAATACAAACGCGGTTTATATGCAGTGCAGAACCCGGATGGGGGCGGCACGCCGAAGGTGTGGATTAACGGCGACCGGGGCGCGGCGGACAGCAACAGCGCCGACAAGAGCTTGCTGAACGACGCCACCAAGTCCTGGACGACCGACGAGTGGGCGGGCAACGTGGCGCTGATTGTGGCCGGGCCGGGCAAGGGCGAATACCGCACAATTTCATCCAACACAGGAACCGCGCTCACCGTTAGCCCTGACTGGGACACGACCCACACCACCAGCACGGACTACGTGATACTGGGTAGCGCAAAATGGACGGAACAGACCGGCCACGGCCTCACGGTAACCGTGACCGACGTGGCGGTGCTGGACGACATCATCTACTACGCGCAGGGCGATGATACGGCCATCCGCCGCCATCGGGAGTACAACAACGCGGGCACGTGGACGGCAACCGACTGGGCCGCC
>JBHHUI010000618.1:0-2545 GCA_046753805.1 Anaerolineales bacterium | reverse complement strand
GTCGTATGTCACCACGCGCGCAAGCAAGTCGAAGAGGCGTTCCAGTACCTTCGCCAGGCTTAGTTCCGCTGTGAGCAGCGCGCCCACCTCCTGTAAGGTGCGCGCCAGGCGAAGTTGAGTGCGCTGCGCCTCATACAGGCGCGCGTTCTGCAGGGCCAGCGCAGCCTGGCTGGCGATGGTCTGCACCAGACGCAGCTCGTCGGCGTTGAAATCGCGCTCCGTGCGACTGTCCCACAATTCCAGTTCACCGAGCAGTTCTCCACCAACGCGCAGAGGGACGCCAAGCACTGTTTTGCCGCCGTAGGCCAGCAGGTGCGCCGCGTAAACCGGGTCTTCCTTCGGTTGGCTCACGTGTTTCACGCGTGGTTGGTCGGACTGTAAATATTCGCGGTTGCCCCCCTTCAATGGATAGGCTGCCCCGAGGTCGGAGACGCGCTCGTCAGCATTGGCGTCCGGACCGAAATATTCCGTCGCCACGCGCAGCACCTGGTGTTCCGGCTCCCAGAACGAAAAATAGCAACTGGTGCCGTTCAGAGCGTGCATGGTCTGGCGCGCCATCTCCGTCAGGAGCTGTTCCATGTCCAGGTGGGCGGAGATGGCCGTGCTGATCTTCAGCAGCGCAGCCTGTTCGGCGGCCCGCGCCCGCGTTTTGGCGTGCAGGCGGGCGTTAACGATGGCGCTGCTCACCTGGGTTCCGACGGCCTGCGCCAAATCTACCTGCTCTTGCGTGAACATGTGTCCGATATGTATCTGGTCAAGCGCGAGCGCCCCCAGGACACGCTCCTTATATTGAAGCGGCACCACGAGCAACCGCTGGATGCCGAAAGGCTCCGTCCAATGACGGGGCAGCAGGTCGTAGCGCGCCGGGTCGTCAAGTTGCGCCGGCCGCCGTTCGCGCACGGCCATCTGGAAGAGCGGCACGGCGTCGACGCGGTCGGCGGTCGTCGTGCGGAAGACCTCCCACATTTCAGCATCCACGTGCCCGTCGGCAAATTGCGACATGACCGGCTGCAGGCGCTCTTCGCTTTCATCCAGCAGGAAGATCGAGCAGCGGTTCGCGCTACAGATGAGGGCTGTGCGGCGAGCGATCTCTTTGAGTACTTGTTTGAACTCCAGTGAGCTGCCGGCTACCTGAAGCACCTCCACCAGGGCGGCCAGCGCGCGGCGGCCCTGTTCCTCGGCCTGATCGAGTTGGGCGTTGCGGACGGCGATGGCCACCTGATCGGCGTAGGCCGTGACTAGTTGGGCATGGTGGGCGGTGAAGTGATGCGGCTGGATGCTGTCCACGGCCAGCATGCCAATCGTGCGCTCGCCCACGAGCAGCGGCACGCCCATCCACGAGCGGATATGGCTGTGGGGGTCCTCGCGGAACGGCGCGTGCACTGCGGGTGCGTCGTCCAAGATATGTGGGCGGCGCTCCTGGATAACGATGGTGTTGGGATTATCGCCCGGCACGGGGAAGCGAATGCCCAGTACAACCGACGGGTCCGGCCAGCCACGCCCGCCGACGATCTCCAGGAATTGCTGTCCCTCGTCGTCGCTCACCAGCAATAGCACGGCTGCGCTATCGTACGGTACAACGCGTTCGAGTTGCACCAGAATCCGCTTGATGGCTTCTTCCTGCCGCAGCGTGCTGACCACGACGGCGCTGGCCTGGCGCAGGGTCTCGGCTTCAGCGGCGCGGCGCTCCAACTCTTCAAACAGGCGGGCTCGGGCAATCGCCAGCGAGATTTGTCCGGTCACCTGCTCGCCGAGGGCAAGCTCGTCGGGTGTGAAGAGATGGGTTTGCTCGAAGGCGATCAGCGCCGCCCCGAGCTTCTGACCGTCGGCAATAAGCGGCAGCGCCAGTAAAGAGCGGCTCGGAAAGATCGCCGCAATTCGCGGGCTGAGGTAGGGCGTGTTGTTTACATCCTCGATAGCGAGCTGGTGGCCGGCGTGCAAGGCGGACTCGGTTGGCGTTGTTTCACCGGGCATGGCGCGGATGGCCGGATTGCGGCCCCGCAGGTTACCAAAGGCCGCAGCCGGGACCGTTTCCTGCTGGGCTTCGTCCCACAGCGTGATGAAAGCGCCGTCGGCGCCGAATAAATCGCCCAACTGGTCTGCCAGCATCTGAAGCAACCCCTGGAAGTCGGTGGTTTGAAGGGTGAGGCGCGTGAGCCTATTGAGCGCTTCCATCTGCCGGGCGCGGCGGCGCTCGGCTTGGAGCAGCGCCCGCTCGTTGGTGATGTTGCGCATCACGGCCACGCGCCCCACCATGCGCCCGCGCGCAGAGCGCAATGGCGAGATCGTCAGATCGAAACAGCGCCGCGCCGCGCCTGTGCCGATTTCCACTTCCGTGTGCACATCGGTTGCTTCCGCGTACTGGCGGGCGGCCTCGTCCAACTGCAACACCTCAAACGCATTCGCGCCGAGCACCTCCGGACCGACGCCCAGCCAGCGTTGAGCTGTCGTGTTGAGTTCGATGATGCGATTCTGGAGGTCCACTGCAATCACGGCGTCGCGCAGCTGCTCGCAGTCGGCACCGGTGTATGGGTGCCGGAGGGCG
>JBHHUI010000617.1:0-2546 GCA_046753805.1 Anaerolineales bacterium | reverse complement strand
CAACTGACGCCGACCCTGCGGGGGATGCACTTCGACTCCGACGGCCTGAACGAGCGAGCCGGCCTGAGTGTCGGCTTTCGGCTGCCGTCACATCTTTCGCCCATAACGCTCGACGAGAACATTCGGAAGGTGGTTGGGGATCAAGCACGCGTGCGCGCGCGGCGCGGCGCGGTGCCCGCGTATCGCGCCGCCAAAAACAATGCCCTGGTCCGCGCCGCGCTGGCGTCCATCCGCGCCGAAGGCGGCGAACCTGGTTTCGTGCTTAAGTCTGGCACATCAGATATGAACCTGGTCGCGCCGGTCTGGGGTTGCCCGGCCATTGCTTACGGCCCGGGAGATTCGAGCCTGGACCACACTCCCCACGAGCGCATTTCCATCGCCGAATACCTTCAAAGTATCCGCGTGCTGCAGCGTATTCTCAAGCGCCTGGCCGGAGAAGGTGGGTAGCGCCAGCGGCGCGCTCACTCCGATTGATTCGCCTCCCCGGCCGCGGCCAATAAATGCATAATCTGCTCCGACTTGTGGATCAGTATCGGCAGATGCTCAGTACAGATCCACAAGTTGCGCCCCTGAAAGCGAAGCGGGACGAGCGGCGTCTCGTCACTGCTGCGCTGGCACTGTACACATTGCGGCGATTTTGATTCCATAGCGGCTGCTCTCCAACGAATTAGTGGTCGTCAGGGCGGACTGTAGCTGTCCATAGCCCGAGCGCTATTGTACTTCCTGATATAGGGTTGCCCTCGTGGAGGAGGGGCGCTACACTGACCTCATTCCGAATCAGGATAGGATCATGCCGGATCAGAAAAAGAACTTCCTTTTCGTCATCAACAATAGTCCGTATGGGGACGAGCGCCCGTATAACGCGCTGCGGCTGGCGCTCGACCTCATAAAACGACCACAGACCGTTGTGCGCGTGTTTCTCATCGGCGACGGTGTGAGCTGTGCGCTCGCGGGACAGCAGACCGCGGACGGGTACTACAACGTCGAACGAATGCTCAGCTCGGTGGCTCGTCGAGGTGAAGCAGCCACCTGAGGGACTTGCGCCACGGCCCGCGGGATCGGGTCGGAGATGATCGTCGCCGGCGTGCAAGTGGGCAGCATGAAATTGTTGGGCGACTGGACGCTGGCGGCCGACCAAGTGCTGGTTTTTTAAAGCCTGAACCCGTAGACAGCATCCCCGCAGGCGGGTTTTTTGTTCTGACGAGGAGGCAACCATGACCGGTAAAACTATTTTGATTCTTGGTGGGGGCGTAGGCGGTATCGTCACCGCAAACGCCCTGCGCGAACGCCTTGGCCCAGAGCACCGCGTCGTCGTCGTGGACAAGCTCGCCAAATACGTCTTCACGCCCTCGCTGCTGTGGGTGATGGTCGGCTGGCGGCAACCACGGCAGATCACGAAAGACCTGCGCCGCCTTGTGCACTCGGAGGTCGAGGTCATCGCGGCGGAGGTGCAGGAGATCGATCTGGACGGGCAGCGGGTCACGACTTCGACCGGTGTGCTGCCGTATGACTACCTGGTCGTGGCGCTGGGCGCGGAACTGGCGCACACGGCCATGCCCGGCTTTGTCGAGGCGGCGCACACGCCCTATGATCTGGAAGGCGCGACGCGGCTCTGGTCGGACTTGCAGAAATTCGAAGGTGGGCGCGTGGCGATTGTGGTTTCGTCTATGCCGTACAAGTGCCCGGCCGCGCCGTATGAGACGGCCCTGCTGCTCGACGATCACCTGCGACGGCGGGGCATACGCAGTCGCTGCGAAGTGGAAGTCTATACCCCGGAAACGCTGCCGATGGGGGTGGCCGGCCCGGGCATGGGCCACGCCGTGGTGGGCATGCTGGCTGAGAAAGACATTCGCTTTAATCCGAAGCTGCAGTTGTCGCGGATCGACCCGGAGCGCAGCGAGTTGGTATTTGCTGACCGCGAAACGGCGACCTTTGACTTCCTGACCGGGGTTCCCCCCCATCGCGCCCCGCGCGTTGTGGCGGATACGCGGCTTGCAAACGAAGCCGGTTGGATCCCGATCGACCGGCGCACGCTGCAGACCAGCGTCGAGAACGTCTACGCCATCGGCGACGTGACCCACAACGCCCTGGCAAACGGTCTGCCGCTGCCAAAGGCCGCCGTCTTCGCCGACGGGCAGGGGCGCGCCGTGGCCCAGCGCATTGTTGAAGAGGTGACGGGCAAGGGCGCGCAGGCGGAATTCGACGGGCTGGGTTTCTGCTGGATCGAGTCCGGCGGCGGATCGGCGGGCCTCGCCAGTGGTGAGTTCTACATCGAACCTGACCCGGTCGTGCCGCTGCCCCGCTCGGGGCGCATGTGGCATTGGGGCAAGATACTGTTTGAGAAGTACTGGCTGGGGGAAGGTGTGACGCGCTCTGTCACCCGGCTGGGGCTGCGTGCGGCGGCTAGAGTCTTTGGCATCCCTGTCTCGCTGTAGTCCGCTCTGCGGACCGGATAAATCCTCCGAGGTCAGCGTTCGGTTTTTTATACTGATAGGAGTTACGCAGTTCGCTGGTCGAGCCTCGCGCTGAGCGCGAGACGAAGCGTA
>JBHHUI010000616.1:0-2549 GCA_046753805.1 Anaerolineales bacterium | reverse complement strand
AGCCAGCGCGAGAAATATGAGCATGAAGGCAGCACTAAAAGCAGTGGCTTCACGATAACCGTAAAACAGTGCGGCGGCCGGCAGCGTGGCAAGCGCGAGAAACCCGGCTGGCCGCAGCCGCTCGCTCAGCTGTTCGACGAACATGAAAGCGCCGACAATGAACAGCCACCCGGCAAATACATTGGCCAGTGCAACCGAATCTTCCGGAGAAAGCGCCCCGCCAAACAATCCGAAGTGCACGCCGAAAAACGCGAGCGTCGTCAATGGCGAACTCATGAACAGTGCTTTGGGCTGTGGCGGCCCGCTCTGACCGGGCAGCACGCCCCGAAGCATATAGTCTTCATAGCGCCCGACATCACCGTAGGCGATCTTCAGACGCAGGAGCCAGAAAATAGCCGCGAACAGCGCGGCGACCGCGCCGTACACAAGGAAACGGCGTGTGGGCGGCAATAGCCACAACTTTCGAGGCGCGCGGGGCGAATCCAACACTTTGAGCGCAAAATAGAACAGGGCAACCGAGCCGACGACGACGACCAACCACCGCTCAAGTCGAAGCGGTGTAGTCCCGTTTAACGCCCACAGCCAGGTGGTCGCGCCGAAGCGCTGCGCGGTCTGGAAGACGCCAAATGAATTGAAGAGATAGTGGTCCAGTCGGGTGGAGCCGAAGCGCAAGAGCACATATGCGATCGTCAGCAGCGTCGGAACCGCTAAAGGGGAGAGGGTGCGGATTGTTAGGCTGCGCTCCGCTGGTACGCGTTCGACCTCAACCGACATCGTTTGCATATCCAAAATGCTCAGGATAGACATCCTTAAACGCCTGCAACAGGATTTCCTCGACGGCCGCACGGCTAAAGGTGCTTTCGGCGTAGGCGCGGCATGCGGTGCGCATTCCGTCGCGCAGCTGCCGGTTGGCAAGCAACTCGGCAATGCGTTCAGCCATCGCCCGATCGTCGTCGGGCGGCACCAGATATCCGGTCTCGCCGTCTATGACGATGCTCTCTGGTCCGCCGCAGCGCGTTGCCACGACGGGCACGCCACAGGCCAGAGCTTCGAGCATGGAAATGCCGAGGCCTTCCTGGTTCGATGACAGCACGAACAGTTCAGCACCCCGATACAGTTCAACCAGTTCGGGCCGCGCAAGCCGACCGGTGAAGTCCACGCCGTCGGCCACGCCGGCCGCGTGCAGCTGCTCACGCACGTCGGCATCCGGGGCATCGCCGGTCAGCACGAGCCGCACGCTGGGGAACTCGGCCCGTACGCGCCTGAATGTACGGAACAGCATGCCCACATTCTTGCGAACGTCATTGATGCGCGCTGTGAACAACAGATACGGTGACTCTCTATCGCCGTCCACCGGACTGGATGAGGGGCAAAAGACCTCCATATCAACGGGATAAATCGCCACGCGGGTCTTTCCGGCCAGGTGGGGCCACGTTGCACGTATTCGGTCAGCAGCATGGCTACCGTTGGTCAGGATGAGCGCGGCCCTTTCAAAAACAGCGCGTTCCTGGGCCTGGAGCAATCGCCCGTGCAAGTTCGTGAGTGTGCGCTGCGCCCAGGGATCGCCAGCGCGCCCTTTTGCCTCCAATTCATCACGATATAGGGTTCCGATCCAGACAATGTACCGCTTGCGATCCAGCGTGGCTGGGAAGCCGCACTGGTTTGCGCCTGACACCACAACGTGGACATCCCGATCGGCAAACGCCGGGCGGCCGACGATCCACGGCAGCGTATACGTAGCCCATAGCGGCAGCGGCCAGTGCGGTATTGCATATCCTCGATATCCGTCGCCATCTATCCATTGCGCGCGCGCATGACCCATGAAATAGCGGATGACCTCACGCCGGCTCCCGGTCGGCACCTGCTCCGTTGCCGTATAGAGCAGGTTCACGTCGACACGAGCCTCACGCAGCAGTTCCAAAACTACGCGCACTTTGGCCATCACCCCACCATGCTCGAGTGGTTCCAGAGTGTAAATGCACGCGCGCGCCATGGTGTGAATCGTGTCCAATCGCCCAAACGCACTAGGCGTCGAAGTGCTGCGGGTAGACATGACCGAGCGACTTCCGTAATTGGTTGGCGATCAAGGGTTGGGCGACGTTTGCCTGTGCAAAACCGGCCGCGCGTTTTCGCATGGCCGTGGCCCGCGCCGGGTCGTGCAGCAGGGAGAGCACTCCCTCCGCAAAAGCAGCTGCGTTGTCGTTCGGCACCAGCAGTCCGGTCTCATCATTTCTAATCACACCTTCGGGGCCGCCACAGCGGGTGGCAACGACTGGCAGTCCGCAAGCCAGCGATTCTAGCATGGAGATGGCCAGCCCTTCCTGCGTCGACGACAGGACGAACAATTCCGCAGCCTGATAGAACGGAATCAACTCAGATGGAGGTTTGGGGGGCAGATACAGCACGGAGCCGTCCAGTTGGAGGCGTTGCGTCTGGCGCTGCTGTGCGGGCGAGGGTCGATCGCCGATGATGACCAGTTTTAGCTCCGGCCGGGCGGCGCGAATGCGGGCAAATGCGTCCAGCAGCATCGACACGTTCTTGCGCGGGTC
>JBHHUI010000615.1:0-2557 GCA_046753805.1 Anaerolineales bacterium | reverse complement strand
ATGCTCCGGTTTCACACACAGACCGGCGGCAGCACACTCACCGCGCAGCAGTTCGAGAACAACATCACGCGCGTGGCGCTGCAAGCGCTGGCAGCCGTGTTCGGCGGCACACAGAGTCTGCACACCAACGGGATGGACGAGGCGTTACAGTTGCCGTCCCAAAAGGCAGCCCAGATCGCGTTGCGCACCCAGCAGGTCATCGCGCATGAATCGGGCGTAGCCGACACGGTCGACCCGCTCGCCGGGAGTTACGTTGTGGAAGCGCTCACCGACGAGATCGAACGTCGGGCAGCGGAGTACATTGCACACATCGACGCCATGGGCGGCGCGCTGGCTGCGATCGAATCCGGATATATGCAGGGCGAAATCCAGGATGCCGCTTTCGCCCAACAGCGGGCGATCGAGAGCGGCGAGCAAACCATTGTCGGCGTAAACACATTTGTGACGGAAGTGCAGCCCGAGATCGAGCGGCTCAAGACCGACCCGGCGGTTGAGCAGCGCCAGCGCGAGCATGTCGCTGCCGTGCGCGCCCGCCGCGATGGCGAACGGGTCGCGGCCCTGCGCGACCGACTGGCCGCGACCGCGCGCGGCGCCGACAACTTGATGCCGATCCTGATCGAGTGCGTTGAGAACGATGTGACGCTGGGCGAAATCTGCGACACGTTGCGGGAGGTGTGGGGGGAGTATCGAGCGAGGGAGAGTTAGAGATCGGAGATTGGATGATTAAACGCCTCAACCATATCGCCCTCGCAGTCGAGGACATCGAAGCTGCGCTCACGTTCTGGCGCGACACGCTCGGGCTCCCGCTGGAGCGCGTCGAGCGCGTGGAATCGCAACAGGCCGAGGTCGCGTTTCTGCCCGTGGGCGATGGCGAGATCGAGCTTGTGCGCTCAACCGCCGATGACAGCGGTCTGGCGAGGTTCCTGAATAAGCGCGGGCCGGGTATGCACCACATCGCGCTGGAGGTTGACGATCTGGACGCCATGCTCGCGCGACTGAAAACGCGCGGCGTACGACTCATTGACGACGAACCGATGCCGGCGGCGGGCGGCGCACGCGCGGCCTTCATCCATCCCGAAAGCGCGTTCGGCGTGCTGGTGGAACTTTACGAAATCCGTGAACAGTGACGGGGAGTAGTTACCGCTTACCAATCCCCAATCTCTAATTATCCCGAACAGCCTCCGCCAACCTCCGCCACCGCTCCAAATCCGCCGCCTCCGATAGCGGGACATAAATAGCCAGCCGGTCGAGCAGGCCGTCGTAGCGTTCCCGCAGGCGCGCGCCGATGTCATCCCATGTGCCCTCGGTGACGCACTCGGACACGAAAGCGTCCGGAACCAGCATCGGCATCTCGTCCCAACGGCCGCGCACGGCCAGCCGGGAGAGTTGCTCCGCCACATCGTCTAACCCGTGTAGCGCCATCACGCTGCGATATGTCGGGGTGGAGGCGTAGAACGAGATTTGTCTGTGGGCGTCTTCACGCATTGCGCGCCGGGCTGCATCGTCCTCACCGATGGCGACGAACACAGCGCTGGTGAGCTGTACATCCGCCCGCGCGCGGGACGCGCGCGCCGCTCCGGCTGCAACCGCTGGAATAAGCACCTCGCGCAGGTAGCGTCGTGTATGGTAGGCGTGCACGTGGAACCCGTCGGCGACTTCGCCGGCCAGTTGCGCGAGCGCCGTGTTGACGCCCGCGATATAGATGGGCACGTTGGGGTGGTCGATCGGTCCCGGATTGAAGAACGGCGACATGAGCGTGAGCTTGTAGTGTTCGCCACGGAAGTTCAGGCGCGCGCCGGTCTGCCACGTGCGCCAGATGGCGCGGATGGCGGCGATCATCTCGCGCAGTTTTCCCATGGCGGAATCCGGCCACGGCATCCCGAAGCGCCGTTCGACGTGCGGCTTGACCTGCGTGCCGAGGCCGAGCACGAAGCGTCCGCCGGATTGTTCGGCCAGGTCCCAGGCGATGTGCGCCAGCGAAAGCGGGCTGCGACCGAATGCGATGGCGACGGCCGTGCCGAATTGGATGCGCTGCGTGTGCTCCGCTACAAGCGGCAATGGCAGGAACGGATGGTGCTGCGTCTCGCTCGTCCAGAGGCCATTGGCGCCGAGCGCCTCCGCCTGCTGCGCCAGGCCGGGTACAGCGCGGAGCGTTTTCGGCGCGATCATGACGTCGAATTTCATGGTTGGCTTTTGGGGACCTCCGAGTTCTGCGGTCGACTCTTATGCTAGAATGCCGCCCATGTCATCTTTCCATGCACAATTCGCCACGACGCTGCTCATGTATACGGCCGCACTCGTATTGTGGAGCTTTTACCTGTACTTCCGCAAACGCGAAATCAATGCGAGCTTTCTCGGCGCGCTGGCGATTGACGCCGTCCTGTTTGCGGTCCAATTCGTGGTCGGCCTCTTATTAACGTTCCAGGGATTGTCTGCCTCGGTGCGCTGGGTGCACATCCTGTATGGTTCGTTGGGGCTGATCACCATCCCGGCGCTCTATCTCTACACCCGCGGCCGCACGACGAATCGTGAGGCGCTGGCATACGGAGTGACGCTC
>JBHHUI010000614.1:0-2568 GCA_046753805.1 Anaerolineales bacterium | reverse complement strand
GCCTGTCCGCCTCCGATCCCCCGCGTCGCGATCCCGCCGGCGAGGACGGCGGCGACCATCCCCAACCACAGATTGGACAAGCTGCCGACGAACGTTCCCACGAGCGCGCCCGTGATCATCATGCCTTCGATGGCGATGTTCACGACGCCCGAGCGCTCGCACAACACGCCTGACATTGCCCCAAGCGTCAGCGGCACGGATTTTACAAGCGTGGCGCTGAGCAGCCCGGCCAGATTGAGTGATTTGCCGGCCGTGGCCCATGTGAGAAAGCCAAATACAAACATGGCGGCGACGAGCGCCAGCATGCGGTTTGTCCACGACCCGAAGCCGCGTACGAGTTGGAGGCCGCCCAGCAATGCAGCGAGGATCGCCAGGATGTTGAGTGCGGGCATGGCCGGAAATACCCACGGCGCAACTTCCACCGTGGAGCCGCCCGGTGTCAGCCCGAATGTGGTGACTTCGTCGGCCGGCACCTGCGCCGCAAACAATCCCCAGATTGCGACGGCGACGATGATGAAGAATATACCGGTCACGCGTTGACGCGTCGGCGAAACGGGGGCGGCGCTGCGCCGAATTGCGGTGGTTGCCATGTCAGTTGCTCCCCCAGCCTTGCAGGGTAAGGGCCTCTTCGGCGGTATCGGGCGCGCGCAATCGGAATAGCGTGCGAATGATGGCCGGCGCCGCGATGAATGCCAGCACCAGCGCTTGCAAGATTGCGATGATGTCGATGGGAATGCCGGCCGAAAGTTGCATGTTGGTCGCGCCGGCTTTTAAGAACCCGAACAACAGGGCTGCGACGACGACGCCTAATGGATGGCTCTTGCCCAGCAGCGCGATGGCAATACTGTCGAAGCCGGTGCCGGACGAAAATGCCATCGCCAGGTTGTGGTTGACGCCCAGTACTTCGTTGGCGCCCGCCAGCCCGGCCAGCCCGCCGGAGATACCCATGGCAAGGACGGTCACTAGCACCGTATTCATGCCGGCATAGCGCGCTGCGTGCGGGTTCGATCCAACGGTGCGCAGATCGAAGCCCCAGGTCGTTCGAAAGAGCAACCAGTACACGAGATACGCCGCGCCGAGTGCGACAAAAAAGCCGAGATGGAACCGGATCGGCGCGTCAAAGAAGCGCGGCAACTCGGCCGACGGCGTGATATTCGGGCTGACCGGGTTGAATGATTCCGGGCGCTGCATGGGGCCGCTCAGCAACCACTCGCTGAGCCGGAAGGCTACGAAATTCATCATGATCGTATTGATCACTTCGTGACCGCCTGTCTTTGCCTTCAGCCAGCCCGGGATGAAGCCCCAGATCGCGCCGCCCAGCGCTCCGGCCGCCAGCGCAAACGGAATGTGGATGATCGCCGGCAGGTTTGTGAATGCGAAACCGACATACGTTGCGAAGGTGGCTCCGACAAAGAGCTGCCCCTCCGCACCAATATTGAACAGTCCAGCGCGAAACCCAAGCGCCACGGCCAGCCCGCCAAAAATGAGCGGCGTCGTGGTGACAAGGCTATCGAAGAACGGATTGACGGCCCGGCGCACGGCTTCGGCCTCGCCGCTCTGCAGCGCGGCGATGATGCGCGCGGGGTCTCCAAGTGAACCAGTAAAGAGCGCTACATACGACTGCCACACCGCCTCCAGTCCGGTGCGGATGGCGCTGCCCGGCGACTGGGCAAACGTCGAATAGACATCCTCGGAGGTGAGAAAGACGATGACGCCGCCGAGTAGCAGGCCCACGATGACGGCCAGGAATGGTACAAGCAGCACTTGCCCGGCGCGGGCCCACAGCGATCGCCCGACACTGCCGCCGGCGGTCAGTTCTTCCAGTAGGACTTTGCCCGCGTCTTGTTTGTCGGTTGGTTCGCTCAATGGCGGTCTCCGTCAGAGCGTCGATTCGGTGGTGCGCTGGACTTCGGTGGGCGTCTCGATCTGCTCCGGCAACACTCCAGCCATCAACAGACCCAGGTATTCTTTCGTGGCCGTCTTCGCCGCCACAACCGCCAGAATCTTGCCCCGGTACATGACGGCGATGCGGTCCGATAGTTGCATAATCTCGTCTAACTCCGACGATACCAGCAGCACCGCCGCGCCGTCGTCGCGCTTCTGGATGATGCGTTTGTGTATGTATTCGATCGAGCCTACGTCGAGGCCGCGCGTTGGTTGCGATGCGATCAGTAACTTGATCGGCCGCGAGAACTCGCGCGCCACGATGACCTTCTGCTGGTTGCCGCCCGACAGCGCCCCGGCTTGCGTCAGCGGACTTGGCGTGCGGATGTCAAACTCCTCGATGCGCTGTTGCGCGGCGGCGAGGATTGTTTCGCTGTTCATCATCATGCCGTTTGCAAATGGCGACGTGTAGTATGTGTTCAGCACCAGGTTGTCGGTCAGCGGAAACTGCAGTATGAGGCCGTCGCGCTGACGGTCTTCCGGCACATGGGCTGCGCCCAATTCGGTAATCTCGCGCGGCGTTGCATGGGTGATCTCCTGGCCCAGCAGCAGAACGGCCCCGCTGTAAGCGGCGCGCAACCCGGTTAGCGCCTGTACGAGTTCTGTTTGTCCGTTGCCCTGCAC
>JBHHUI010000613.1:0-2572 GCA_046753805.1 Anaerolineales bacterium | reverse complement strand
GTGCCTCGCTTCGCTGTGGCGAAGTTCATGAGGTGTATTGAAGTTTGGGTTAGGTCTACATCCAATAATATCAG
Organism: Anaerolineales bacterium; assembly: GCA_046753805.1. Lineage (GTDB taxonomy): Bacteria > Chloroflexota > Anaerolineae > Anaerolineales > JBHHUI01 > JBHHUI01. Next base: position 2,498 of record JBHHUI010000613.1, on the reverse strand, counting down.
GGCAATAGAGGGTGGAACCGCCGCCGATTGAAATCGGGACAGCAGGGCCGTTGGCCGAGCGTCGGCCTGCGCCGACGCGGCCCGTCCGCGTAGGCGGATGGCTGGCGCGCAGTGCCCCCTAGCGCGATATTCCCGCGACCCCGCGCGCGCACACCGTCCCGCTGACGGACGGCGTCACACAGTGAAGTGCGCACTGCACTTTGCGGGATAGCGCGGGACGGGGCAATCGCTGAAAGAGATCGCCATGCGCCGTAATAAACTCGCTCTCTACCTCCACCTGGTCTGGGCTACCTGGGATCGTGAGCCACTGATCACACCGGAGATCGAGCGGCGACTATATCGCAACATCGAGAGCGAAGCCCGCAATGTGGGCTGTACGGTGTTGGCGCTGAACGGGATGCCTGATCACATGCATCTCATGGTGAGTTTTCCAACGACGAACACCATCGCCAACCTGGTCAAGCAGGTGAAGGGAGTATCATCGCACTTCGTCAACGAAACCTTGCAGCCGGATTTCTATTTCAAGTGGCAGGGCCACTACGGGGCCTTCACGGTGAGCCGCTGGGATGTCGATAAAGTTGTCAACTATGTGAAACGACAGAAGGAGCACCATCGGCTTGGGGAGTTGTATCCAGAATGGGAGCAGGCTTTTGAGGAGGTAGATGTGGCTGATTGAAATCAGCGCAGCAGGGCTTTTAGCCGGGCGTCGGCCTGCGCCGACGCAGCTCGTCCGCGCAGGCGGACGACCGGCGCGAATGTGCCCGCAAAGGGCGATTTCAATCGGTGATTATTATGCTCACCACCCTCCATCTCCGTTTCGACTGTGAAGCCCTCACATCGTTGAACCTGGGCGGCTGGCGCGCGGGGAGCAACCTGCGTGGGGCGTTGGGGAGTGTGATGCGGCGGGCGGTGTGCCCGGAAACCTCCCGCCGCCGCAAGCCCGATCCTGAGCATGCCGCCGTCTGCCCCGCCTGCTGGCTGCTGTCCGCCGAGGTCGAGCCGGGCGATGTGCGGCGCGCCTACGCGCTCACGCCGCCGCTGGACGGGGCCGCCGAATATGCGCCGGGCGCGCGGTTCAACTTTGCTTTGAGCCTGTTCGGGACGGGCGAGCAATATCTGCCCTACTTCGTGCTGGCCGTCGCCGAAATTGGTCGCCGAGGCGTCGGACCGGGACGGGGTCAATTCGCGCTCCGGAGAATCGACGCGGCCAACCCGCTGACCGGCGAGCGCCAGACCGTTCTTGCGCCGGGGGAGCAGTTCGTAAATGTACCAACTGTGCGCGTCTGCGCTGCCGATGTCTTCCGCGCGGCGGAGCAGGCGCTGCAAGAACTGGACGGTCGGGGCCGGTTGGGAGTGCAGTTCCTCACCCCGTTGCGATTGATCAGCCAGGGACAACTCGTCAAATTACCGGATTTCGGCGTGCTGGCGGGTCGCCTGATAGACCGCATTGAAGGCCTGCACCGCCAGTTTGGCGGCGACTGGCCGGAGGTGGACATCCCGGCGCTGCGTTCGCAAGCGGATGGCGTGCGCCACATCAGTTGGGAGGGCGAGTGGATCGACACCTTTAGCGGGTCGAGCCGCACGGGAAATCGGACGCCCGTTGGCGGTCTCGTGGGCCGCGCTGTGTATCAGAGCACGGAGTGGCCTGCGCTCCTGCCGTGGCTCTTGTGGGGGCAGGCGGTGCAGGTGGGGAAGGATGTCGTGAAGGGGAATGGGCTGTATCAGGTGGAGACGCCGGGGATGCAACCGTATTGGGCGTGGATTGCGATAGATGGTGAGCAGTTATCAGGGAACAGTGGGGTGTAGCATGGCAATCGTGCAACATCTGGTCGTGGATGAGTTTGGGTCGCATGTGGGGAAGTATTCCGAACGGCTCAAGGTGACGAAGAAGGGCGAAACGCTCGCGCAGGCGCCGCTGCTCCATTTGGAAACGCTGACCGTCGCCAATCGGGGGGTGAGCGTCAGCGCCGAGGCGATCCGCGAGTGCACCGAGCGCGGCATTCCCATCCATTTCGTGAGCGGTACGGGCACGCCTTACGCTGCGCTCTACAGTGCGGGACTCACCGGTACGGTGCTCACGCGACGGGCGCAACTGGCGGCTTTCCAGTCGACGCGGGGGCTGCGGGTCGCGTTTGCGTTTGCATCCGGCAAGATCGAAAACCAGGCCAGCTTGCTCAAATACATGGGCAAATATCGCAAACAGAGCGCCCCCGACCTGTTTCTGGAATTGCAGCGGCGCGTGGCCGAGTTGCAGGATCACCTGATCGAGTTGGAGCGGTTGGATGCCCGCGCCCCGGTGCAGGCCACCGTGGACGACATACGCTTCGAGTTGCTCGGCACCGAAGGGCGCGCCGCACAGCGCTACTGGGGCGCGATCAAGCAGGTCTTGCCGGAATCCGTCGCATGGCCGGGGCGCATCGGCCGCGGCGCGCGCGATCCGCTGAACAGCGCCCTCAATTACGGCTACGGCATTCTCTATGGTCAGGTAGAGCGGGCGC
>JBHHUI010000612.1:0-2576 GCA_046753805.1 Anaerolineales bacterium | reverse complement strand
AACAGCGCACTGCCGACATTCGTTCGCAACCCTTCGCCGCCTTAGTGGCCTCTGCAGAACTTCCGCCCGCCGCGCATCCGACTTCAAGACTTCTGTTTCCTTGGAACCCAGACATGCCATTGCTCACGACCACAATTGGTTCGTTTCCTAAGCCGGACTACCTGCCCATGCCGGATTGGTTTCGCAATAGTCCGAGCATGGTAGACCCCACTCGTCCCTATGAGGAATTTCGGCGTGCGCAGCGAACGGAAGACCTGGAGGCGCTTTTCGCGCGCGCCGCGCGCGATGTAATCGGTGACCAGATCAGCGCCGGCATTGATGTCCTGACAGACGGCGAAGTGCGCCGCGAGAATTACATTCACTATCATTGTCGTCACCTTGACGGAATAGACTTCACTCATCTGACGAAGAAAGCCATGCGTTCCGGCACATGGGAGGGCAAGGTTCCGACGGTGACCGGTCCCATCCGGGCGCGCGAGCATTTCCTACCGCACGATTGGCGCGTTGCGCAGCAGGCGACGAAGCATCCAGTCAAAGTCACGCTCCCCGGCCCAATGACGATAACCAACTCGACGGCGAACGCGTATTACGCAGACGAGAAGACCCTCGGCGCGGACCTGGCGGAAGCCATCAACGCTGAAATCAAAGCGCTGGCTGATGCCGGTTGCCGCTGGATACAGGTAGACGAGCCAGTGTTCGCCCGTGAGCCGGAGAAGGCGCTGGCTTTCGGCGTGGAAAACCTGGAGCGCTGTTTTCACAACATTCCCGACCACGTCGTGCGCACGATGCACATGTGTTGCGGTTACCCAGACCGCCTGGACAATGAGGACTATCCCAAAGCCGCCCCGGAGGCGTATTTCGAGATCGCGCCGGCGATCGACGCCTCCTGCATCCAAGCTGTGTCGATCGAAGACGCCCACCGCAATAACGAGCCAACACTCCTGGAGCGTTTCGGAAACACGAAGGTGATCTTCGGTGTGGTCGCTATTGCGCGCTCGCGCGTCGAGCCGGTTGATGAAATTCGCGCGCGGCTGGCTACCGCGCTTGAGCATATTGACGCCGACCGAATCATCGTTGCGCCCGATTGCGGCCTGGGGATGCTGGACCGCGAGACGGCCATTGCCAAGCTGCGGAACCTCACGGCTGCCGCAAGTATGTTCGGATGATCGCTGGATAACGCTCTGTCCCAATTTCTCGGAAGGATTTGCTCCTCCCGTTAATACGAGGCGTGCAATGCTCGCAGGAATGGCTGCGTGCTCAGCCGGCAACAATGCGGGTAAGATGTCGATCACGCGGCCGTTGCCGGCCTGTTCATCCGCCCCCACTATCTAGAACATGCCATTGAAATGTGACGCTGCGCGAAATTTACCCGATCTATCGGCTGTGGCAATGAGGCGGCCAATGCTGTCGCTAACGTCGTTGGACGTGCGCAGGCGCTGCTGGTCGAAGGCATATTGAAAGGGAGTGTCCATGAGCACTGAATCAGTTCCGGGAATGCTGACCCTTGAACAACTCCGCGAATTCGCGAGCAAGGGCGAGATCGAAACGGTTGTGACAGTTTTCTCCGACCTCTATGGGCGACTGATGGGCAAGCGGATCGCCGTTGAATTCTTCTTGGAACACATCGCCAGCGCCGGCATGCACGCCTGCAATTACTTATACACGGTGGATATGGAAATGGATCCGGTGCCGGGTTATTCGTACGCAAGTTGGGAGCTTGGCTATGGCGACTTTCATTGCGTCCCGGCGCTGGATACTCTGCGCCGTGCTACCTGGCTGGAAAAATCGGCATTGGTAATCTGTGATGCGCTTGACGAGCATAGCGGTGATCCGGTTGCGGTTGATCCGCGCAACATACTAAAGGGCCAGCTGCGGGCTGCGGCGGATATGAGGTTCCGGCCAAAGGGAAGCTCCGAACTCGAATACTTCATCTTTGATTCATCCTATCGCGAGGCGCGTGCAGCCCACTACCAGGACTTGAAACCGTTTGGGGCGTATATCGAGGATTATCACATCCTGCAGGGTACGCGTGAGGAGGTGTTGAACGGCGCAGCGCGGAAGCACCTCGCCGCCAGCGGCGTGCCGGTCGAATTTAGCAAGGGTGAGTGGGGTCCGGGCCAGCATGAGTTGAATATCCGTTATGCAGACTTACTGACGATGGCTGACCGGCATTCCCTCTACAAACAGTGCTTGAAGGACATCGCGGGTGAACTTGGTTTGAGTGTGACGTTTATGGCAAAATTCGACGCCGACCTGGCCGGGTCGAGCTGTCACATGCACGTCAGCCTGTGGGATATTGCGGAGGATCGAAGTCTATTCGCCGGCGATAGTCAGTTCGGGCCTGTTCGGGCGTCTGACGAGTTCCGCTGGTTTCTTGGCGGGTGGATAGCGCATGCCCGTGAACTGATGCCCTTCTATGCGCCCACAATCAATTCCTACAAGCGCTACCAGTCCGGGTCGTGGGCGCCGACTGCGCTCGCCTGGAGCTACGACAACCGCACGGCGGGCTTCCGCGTTGTCGGTCATGGCGAGTCGCTACGGATTGAATCTCGCTTGGCCGGGGCCGACGTTAATCC
>JBHHUI010000611.1:0-2580 GCA_046753805.1 Anaerolineales bacterium | reverse complement strand
CGTCGGGGGTTGTGACTTCGTCAATCGGGATGACACCGCGCAGGACGACAACGGTCATGGCACGCACGTGGCCGGTATTGCCGCCGCGGCAAGCAATAATGGGATCGGCATTGCGGGCGTATCGTGGGGCGCGCGCGTGATGCCGGTGAAGGTGTTGAGTGCCAGCGGCTCCGGGTCGTACCAGGATGTCGCCAGCGGCATCATCTGGGCCGCCGACAACGGCGCGAACGTGATCAACCTTAGCCTGGGTGGGAGCTCGCCTTCCGGCGTGCTGGAAAACGCCGTCAATTATGCGACCAATCGGGGCGTGCTCGTGGTGGCTTCCGCTGGAAACAGCGGCAATTCCACGCCGAACTATCCGGCGGCGTATGCGAACGCCTTCGCCGTGGCCGCCACCGACTCCAGCAACAACCGCGCCTCGTTCTCGACCTTCGGCGGTTTTGTGGATATCGCTGCGCCGGGGGTCAGCATCTACTCCACCTATTTCGACGACACGTATGCCAGCTTGAGCGGCACCTCGATGTCTGCGCCCCATGTATCCGGCGCAGCTGCGCTGCTGTACAGCTATTCACAATACCTGGACACGGCGGCGGAAATCCGCACGGCGCTGGAGTCGACGGCGCTGGACCTGGGCAGTGCGGGCTGGGACCAGTATTACGGACACGGCCTGATTCAGTTACATGCGGCGCTGCTCTTCGATCCTACTAATGTGACTCCCACCCCAACGCCGCAGCCTTCGCCGACGCCGACCAACACGCCGATTCCGCAATCGTATTACTATGTCCGCTCGGACGCGTGCGGCTCCAATTTCAGCTACAACTGGATCGATGCGACAGATGGCTCGAATCTCAACCTGCGCTATGACGACTACTACGCCTCGGTGATCTTGCCGTTTGACTTCTTCTTCAACGGGCAGTCATTCCGGAATATCTATGTAAGCACCAACGGCTTTATCTCGTTTGAGACGTCCGGCGCGGCCACTTATTTGAATCGGGCGATTCCCGATGCGACGGCGCCCAACGAGATCATCGCGCCGTTCTGGGATGACCTGAACCCGTACTTTGCCGGTGACATCTTTGTAAAGACCCTCGGTTCAGCGCCCAACCGCAAATTTGTGGTGCAGTGGAACAACGTGCCGCATTACAGCCAGGAGGGCGCGCACACTTTCGAGGCCGTCCTGTACGAGGGCAGCAACGAGATCGTGTTCCAATACGGCGCCATGAGCGGTGCGTATGCGGACGGAAACTCTGCCACCATCGGGCTGGAATTCGCCGGCGGCACGGCGGGTTCGCAGTTCTCGTACAACGCTGCCGGCGCTGTATACGATGGGCTGGCGCTGAAATTCGCTGTGGCGAGTGGCGCGACACCCACTCCGCAGCCAGTGTGTTCGCCGACGCCGACGCCGACCAACACGCCCACGCCCACACCGACGCCTATCATCTGCTACACGCTCACGCTGGCAGTCGGCCCGACCTCCGGCGGCAACATCAACGCCAGTCCGTCACCAAACTGCAATGGCGGCGCGCAGTATGTGAGTGGAACCGTGGTGCAGCTCACCGCGAATGCAGCCTCGAACTACTATCGCTTCAACAGTTGGAGCGGCGCTGCGACCGGGACGACCAACCCTGTTTCCGTGACGATGAATGGGAACAAGTCCGTCACGGCGAATTTCGATCAGGCCACATTCGGGGATGTGCCGTTTGATCATCCCCAATACCGTTATATTCAGGCCATCTATAACGGCGGATTTACGGCGGGCTGTAGTTCATCGCCGCTGCTATATTGCCCCGACACGATCCTGCAGCGGGCGCAGAGTGCCGTCTTTGTGCTACGCGGCCAGTTTGGAACCAACTATAGTCCGCCGACGTCGAGCGGAACGTTCAGCGATGACTGGAGCAAGGGCACGTGGGCCGAGAAGTGGGCCGAGGGCATGTGGGGCGCAAAGCTAACGGCGGGCTGCAACACCTCGCCGCGTCAGTACTGCCCGTGGCAGGACCATACGCGCACGGAAGCCAGCGTTTTCTACCTGCGCATGAAACACGGCAGCAGTTACGCGCCGCCCGCGCCCACCGGTTTGTTTGCCGATGTTGACCTCAATTGGTGGGGCGCAAAGTGGGCCGAACAAGCCTATCGCGACGAATTGCTGCCGGCCTGCGGCACAAACCCCAGCGGGCAGCTGCTATTCTGTCCGAATGACCTGCTCACCCGCGCCTGGGCGGCTTACATGATGGTGCAAGCGAAGAGCTTGCCGCTCCCGCCCTGAGTATTTCATGACTCGACCTGGCGGCGACCGCCGTCCTCAAACATCGAAGCCGCATCGCAGGTCGCGCGGTCTGTCAATTGAATCACTTGTCCTGCTGATTTTTGGTCTGATGATCGGCGCCGGTTTGGCGGGCTTTGTCCTGCTCGAAGCCTGGTTGCTGTTGCGAGATGATGTCACTGCCTCGCCCGTGCCGGCCGTGGCCCAGCCCGTAGCGCAGACCGTGCCCGTATCCACGCACACACCGACTGCGACTTTCACGCCGGTGCCGACGATCCCTTTCGAGACGCTCCCGATGCCGTCCATTTCCGGTGGAACCA
>JBHHUI010000610.1:0-2582 GCA_046753805.1 Anaerolineales bacterium | reverse complement strand
GCACGGTGAAATCGGGACGGCAGCAGATTCCGTCGTCGTCGTCGATCGGTTCGTGCCGCCCGCGCTCGACGCGATCCTCGCGCGCCTCGCCGAGGCCACGCTGCGCTTCGAGCGCCACTTCGACAATGACCTGTTCGCACAAGGCTGGACGTTCGTGGAGTCGGAGCACGCGCGCATCCAGTCCGCCGCGCGGGAGGGTGGGACGGGGCCGGCCATGCAGGCGGCGTTTGGCCGGTTGTGCCACGCCGTGCAGGATTTCTATTCACACTCCAATTACGTACAACTGTGGCTGGATGAGCACGGCGGGTTTGACCATGTGAACCCCGACGACATCGACCCGCTGGACGGCGCGTTGCTGCGCCATCGGCAGTTGCGCAGCGGTCACTTCAAATTGTGGCGCGACCTACCGTTCCACTTCAAGCAAACGCGCGGGTTGATGCGACGGCTGTGGGTTCCCGCCGGCTCGCACGAGGCCATGAACCTGGACCACCCCGGCCGCGGGCCGCTCTTTCCATATTCGCTGGCGGCCGCCCGCAAGCGCACGCGGAGCGAATTTGAACGTGTGCGGCGCGACCTGAGCCGGCCCTCGCTGGCGCGCTTTCTGGGACGCAATTAGCCGCCTTCAAGCGTGGCTTCGCCCGTGGGGGCGGCAAGAGTGGCCTCGGCCGACTGCGTTGCTTCGAATTCGGCGGTCGCCGTGGCCGCCAGCGTCTCTTCCGTCTCGACCAGCGAACGGGGCACACCGTAGCGTATTTCCCACGCATTCAGGTTGCGGGGCTCGCCAAAGAAGTACAGGTCGAGCACCCGCCGCACGATTGGCGCAGCAAAATCGGAACCCTCGCCGATGTTCTCGACGACGGCGGCGACCGCAATGTCGGGCTTGTCAATGCGCCCCTCGTCCGAGTACGCGATAAACCAGGCGTGCGGTTTGATTTGCCCGCTCTCGGCCGTACCGGTCTTACCGGCAATGCGGACGGGGAACGCGCCCAACACGTCATACGCCGTGCCGCGTTCGTTGCGGATAACCTGTTCCATGGCGTCGCGGATGATGGCCAGATTCTCGGGCGCGACCGGCAGCGCGCCATCGATCTGTGGCGCAAACTCAGCCACGGGTGTTCCGTCAGCCCCGACAATCCGCTCGACGATCTGCGGCCGGTACAATGTGCCGCCATTCCCAACAGCCGCCACAAAGGCCGCAACCTGCAGGGGCGTCACAAGCAGATCGCCCTGCCCGATTGCGAGATTTGTGGCGTCGAGCGGGCTGGCCGGTTCGGGTACGACGCCGGCCTGCTCATACAGTTGCTCGGGGTTGGCCGGGCTGCCGAGGCCGAATCCGACCGCCATATCGTGCACTGCCGTCGTCAATCCCTGATTGAACAGGTCCAGCCCAATGTGAAAGAACCAGGGGTTGCACGAGCGCATCAGGCCTTCCGGCAGCGTCAGCAGTCCGCTGGGCGGTTTGTCATCCGCATAGGTCCAGTCATACAGGATCGGATCGCCCAGTTCCGTAAAAGTATGCTGGCAATCGTAGGTGGATTCAGCGGTGTAAAGCCCGCTTTCCAGCGCGGCGGCCATGGTAACGATCTTAAATACTGATCCGAGCGGGTACTGCCCCTGCGTTGCCCGATTCACCAGCGGTCGGAGCGGATCGTTCAACGGCGACACCCACGCCGCGTTGGGATTGGTCGGCTCGAACAGGTTGGGATTAAATTCGGGCGCAGAGGCAATCGCCAGGATGCGACCTGTGTTACGTTCCAGCACCACCACTGCGCCTTTGAATCCGAAAATGGCGTCCTGCGCCGCGCGCTGTGTCTCGATATCGATGGTCAGGTACAAATCATCGGCCGGGGCCGGGTCACGCTCGGCCAGCAGCGCCAGTTCTGCGCCGTCCGGGTGATCGAGATAGAGCGCGCCCCCGCGCGTGCCTGCCAGGAAGGGCTCGAATTTCAATTCCACGCCATCGCGCGGCACGCGTTCGGTCCAGAAGTACCCCCGCCGCTCATAGGCATCAATTTCCTGTGGCTGGATGGCTGAGAGATACCCGACGGTTTGTGAGGCCAGCCCGGCGTCGGTGTAGTAGCGTCCAGCAAACGGCTGCACGAAAATGGATTCGTAGCTGAGGCTGGCCAGCACCGGATCGAGCACATCGGCCGGCAGGTCGGTAAACGGGATGTAGAGGTCGTCCTCAAGCCCGTAGTTCTTGTACAGGCTTTCGATGTATTCATGGGGACGGCCAGTGAGTTGTTCCAGCGCGCGCAGCATGGCGGTTTCGGTATCCGGGTTGATGCGCGCCGGCACAATGCCCAACGCATAGGCGTCCGAAAACCTCGCCAGCGGCTGACCGTTGCGGTCGTATATTTCGCCGCGCGCGGGGGTATAGTTAGCGATGCGAAGCATGTTGCCGCCTGCCAGTTCCGGCAAGACCAGGCTGGCGTCCCATTCGATCCGCCATTGACCGGAATCAAGTCGCAGCGGAATTGTCATCTCGCGCTCGATGTCGCCCACCAGCGCGCTCTGCCATACCATCTGGAACGAACCTGTTGCGGCTTCAGCGTTCTGCTCCACTGAGACCGACCCAAAGG
>JBHHUI010000609.1:0-2595 GCA_046753805.1 Anaerolineales bacterium | reverse complement strand
CACCAGTTCGCCCGGCTGGAATTCTGCGAACGCGTCTTCCGGCGTGCTGGCGGCGACCGGTCGGCTGCGCCGGCGGCGGGGTTCGGGTCGGCTCCAGCCGAAAAGTTCGGCGTCCGTCAGCAGGTGCAGACTCTGCCCACCGGGCAGGGCAATCGTCCAACCGGCCGCCAGCGCGCCCTGCACGAACGCCAACCCGCCGGCGGCCGGCGCTTCAAACAGGTCTTCGACGGGTTCGAGGTAGGCGTCGTATTCGCCCCATAGCTCGGCCAGGCGGGCGGCCTGGCGCGTAACGACGACGACGGCGTCGTTCATAAGCCGTAGTTCTAGCATGTATTCGAGGATGTGTTTGAGTTGTCCGCCCCAGCGGCGTTCGGGTGCGAACATTGCGCCGAACTCGCTTGCAGCCGCAGCGTCAACGTCGCCGCCGCTCATCAAGATGACGCGGGCATCGTGCAGCCGGTCCAGCAAGTCCGGCCACGACACATGCGGCGCCGGGGCATCGTCATGCAAGAGTCCCGCGTCGATCTGTTCAGCGCGTAATTGCAGCGCCTGGGCCTCGAATTCTTCCACGCTGTCCGCAAATGCCTGCCAGTCGTCGGCGATGACGATCCCATCGCGCGGCAGATAGTCGAGCAAGGTGGCTTCTTCGTCGTACAGCCAGGGCAGGTAGTGCTCCAACTCGGCGAAGGCCGCCCCGGCCTCCAGTCGCTCCAGGTCTGCCAGCGCCGCGTCATCGTTCTTCTGGGGAAAGCTTGCGGAACGGAGTCGGGCGGCGGCGGCCGGGCCGGCGCCCGGCAGCGCCTCGCGCGCCGGCCCGACGGTGATGGTGGAAACCCCATCCCCCGAGCGCTGCGAAGCTGGATCAAACCGGCGCAGGCTCTCAATCTCATCGCCGAACAATTCAATTCGGGCGGGATAGGCGCTGGTCGGCGACCAGATGTCCACGATACCGCCCCGACGGCTGAATTGGCCCGGCGCTGTCACCACGGTAACGGCTTCATATCCCGAAGCCAGCCAACTGCCCAGCAGCGCAGACAGGCGCACCGATTCGCCGACGCGCATTACCTGTTCCATGGCCGCGTACGCGTCGGGCGGCGCTGTGCGAGAGAGCAGCCCGCGGGCGGTTGCGATCACGACCGGCGGCGATTCATCCACCGCCGCCAGATCGCCGGCCCGTGCGCGAATCGCGGCCCGCCGGTCGGCCGCCAGCAACGCGGCAATCGCCGCCAGGCGCTGCTGTCGCGTGCGCGGGCCCCACTCGGCTCGCTGGTAGAAGAGCGGACCGGGTTCGGCGAAGTGAATGATGTCCAGTTCGGGCGCCCAGGCGTTCAGTTCGTCGGCCAGCGCCAGGGCATGGTCGTTGCGGGCTACCAGCACCAAAAGCGGGCGCCGGAGGTCGCGTGCCAGCGCGGCCAGCGTCGGCGGCCGTCCGGCGCGCGGCGTCTCCAGCGTGAGCGGGAAACTGCCGTGCTGGCAAGACGCCAGGACCTGCGCATAGGCAGGCTGCACCCGGATCGTCTGCAGCAATCCAGACAGGTTCACGTCAGACGCCGCCGTTGAATTGATTCATGGCTGCATCGATGCCGTCGAGTACGAACGTCTCAACAGCATCGGCGGCGCGCGGGATGGTGAATTCCATCAGTTCCCATTGCTCCTGCGAGAAGGGGCGCAGCACGTAGTTTGCGGCGGCTTTCTTGCCGGGTGGACGGTCCACGCCGACGCGGAGCCGAGGGAAATCCTGGGTTCCCAGCCGGTCGATGACGGATTGCGCTCCATTCTGGCCGGCCGAGCCGCCGGCGGGTCGCAGCCGGATCACCCCGGTCGGGAGATCGATGTCGTCGAACACGAGCAGCAATTGCCGCAGCGGAAGTTGGTAAAAACGCACCAATTCCGATACGGCAGCGCCGCTACGGTTCATGTAGTTCTGTGGTTTGGCAAGCAGCACGTTGCACCCCCCCAGACGGAATTCGGCCACGAGCGCGCCGTTTTGCCGGCGGCCAAAGCTAAGCCCACGCCGCCGGGCGAGTTCGTCGAGCACCATAAATCCCACGTTATGCCGGTGCTGGCGGTATTCCCGACCCGGATTGCCAAGCCCCGCAACGATGAATCGCTCTGCCAAAGGTTTTGCTCTCAAACACCTTTAAGGGCTCGTCGCGTGACCAGCCCTGTTTCGGTTCCAGCATTCAGTTGTTCGTGAACGGTTGCCTGACTGAGCGCGCGATAGGCCCATCGCACGCACTATGGCAAGCGCACTGGCAGACTGCTGCTGTTCAATTGTGGCGACGATTATACTTCAGCCGGCTGCCTGCGCCTGCCGACTGGATCACGGTCGCCGCATGTCCGAGAGGGTTCGACGCAGCCAACGCCGGATGCGTGGGCGCAGCACCCCGCGGATACGACCATACAACCACAGTAGCAAGAAGAGTCCGAACGTGGCAGCCGCACCCCGGCAAAACGCGCTGCCGTAATTTGCAAACCCCGTCCCGCTTTCGATATCGTCGGGGTTTTCAGCGGGCGCGGGGGCGGCAAGCGCTTCCGATGTGGCAGCGCTTGCGGTGGCTGCGACTGGCGGCGCGGTAGCCGAGGGAGGGAGCA
>JBHHUI010000608.1:0-2595 GCA_046753805.1 Anaerolineales bacterium | reverse complement strand
AGATCATCGGCGGCTTCATTATGTGGGTACCCGGCAGTATGATGTACCTGGCGACCGCCATCACCTTGATCGCGCAACTGTTCAACGTGGATGGGCCTCATAGCGATGGATGGGCTACCGATGAGAGTATGCGCGCGCCCGGCTGGGAGCTAGACCAATCAAAGTCCGCAGATTTGCTCCAATAAGCGCGTCGGCGGTTCTCGGCGGCGTTACGATCGCTTCGTTTGCGGCGCTGCCCGCGCTGGCCTGGGCGCTCGCGCCGCGCAACGTTCTTGCCCATGGGGGCGGTGTTCCGCAGCTTGTGGACGCCGCGGCCGGCCCATACAACGTCTCGGTCTGGACTCAGGCTGCGGTCCCGACCGTCGGCGCTGTCCACTTCACCGTGGCCGTTACCGATCCCGAAACACAGCGCCCGCTGCTCTACCACGAAGTCGCCGTTCGAATGACCTCGCCGGCGGACGCGGAGCTGGTGCTCGCCGGACGTGCGACGCATGACTTCGCGGTCAATAAGCTGTATTACGAAGTCGACCTGGACGTACCCGCGCCCGGCATGTGGGATGTGACGGTCTCCGTCGCCGGCCCAGCCGGGGAGGGCGCAGCGCGCTTTACACTGCCCGTGGAAGGCGCGCGCCCGCTGGACTTCACGGCATGGGGCGCGGCGGCGCTTGGCGTGCTGCTTGTGGGGGCGTTGATCGCAACCACTCTCCGCCGCGCGGTCCGCAACCGAGGCGTGCGCTGATGCGTCTGCGCGCGCTAATCAGTCGCCGCTGGCTGTTAAGCACCGTCCTCGTGGTCATCGGCATGGGCGTGATGGTACGTCTGGGTTTCTGGCAGCTCGACCGGCTGGCGCAGCGCCGCGCCGCCAACGCCCTGGTGCAGTCGCGTCTCGACGCGCCGCCGGTGGACCTGACCGCCGAACCGCTTCCGCTGGAGCCGGACGACCTCAATTTGCGCACCGGAACTGCGAGCGGCGTATTTGATTTTGAACGCGAAATCTCGCTGCGCAATGAGGCCTACCAGGGCCAACCCGGTGTACACTTGCTCACGCCGCTCGTGCTGGCCGACGGTCGCGCGTTGCTCGTCGACCGGGGATGGCTCCCTTACGAGCAGTCGCAGCCCGAGCAGTGGGCCGCCTTCCACGGCGCAGCGCAGGCCGAGGTCGCCGGCATGATCCGCACGGCGCAGCCCACCCCGGCGGGGGCCGACCTGCCGCCCGTGCCGGAATTGGAGTGGTTTCGGGTCGACATCGATGCCATCCAGCGGCAGATGCCGTACTCGCTGCTGCCCGTCTATCTTCAGGCAGGTCCGGCGACCAATGCTGGAGATGCGCTTCCGGTCACCGAGTTGCCGGCGATAGAATTGAGCGAAGGACCGCACCTCGGCTACGCCATACAGTGGTATTTGTTCGTCGTCATCTTGGGCGTCGGATACGTGCGCTTCGTCATGCGTCAAAATCCGGCGCTTTCTGGGGAGAAAACAACTCTGTGACCCTATCCTCTGCCTCCGACTCCGACCGTGAAGCGGCCCCGCTGGCGGCCGTTCCCGCCCGACCGAGCTTGCTGCATAGTCTGGCGGTGCTGTTCAAAGTACGCATCGTCCTGCTGCTGTTGTTTGCCGCCGTGGGCGGACTGTTTCTCGGCGCGCAGGGATGGCCGGGAATTGGCGCGCTCTTACTGATCATCGCGACGGGCGGTCTGGCGGCGGCGGGCTCGGCGGCGTGGAACCACTATCTTGAGAAGGACACGGACGTGCGCATGGAGCGCACCCGCACGCGCCCGCTGGTAACCGGCGACATCGGTCGGCCGGGCTGGGTGCCGGTGGCAGCGACGCTCATGATCCTTGCACCCGTCCTGGCGGTGTTGCCGTTCAACCGCCCGCTGTCGCTCTTCCTGCTGCTGGGCGCAGTGATTTACGTGGGTATCTACACGCTGTGGTTGAAGCCGCGCACGCTGCTCAATATCGTCGTGGGCGGCGCGGCCGGGAGCGCCGCCGTCCTGAGCGGCAGCGCCGCAGCCGGAGCGTGGAACGACCCGGGCGCGCTGGTGCTAGCGCTGCTGGTCTTCCTGTGGACGCCGACGCATTTCTGGTCGCTCGCCATTGTGTATCGCGACGATTATGCCCGGGGCGGCGTGCCGATGCTGCCGGTCTATGTCAGCGACCGCCAGTCCGCGCTCTGGATGATGCTGCACACCCTCGGAGCCGTGACGGCGGCGCTGATGCTGGTCGTGCGGCCGGCCATGTCGCTTTTATATCTGGCGCCGGTGGCGACATTTTCATTGATTCTGATCGTGCAGAACGTGCGCCTGATTCTGACGCCCAACCGGGATCACGCGCGAAGGTATTTCCGTTTCTCCAACTATTACCTTGCCGTCGTGTTGCTCATGCTGATCGCCGACATGTTGGTTGGAGCCGCCGCCTGATCTGTTTGGCGGCACTGCAGCCATCTCCCACCGGCTTCGCGCGAACGATTGATAATGCCAGCGCAAGATCAAGGCGTAGCCGTTTCCACCCGACGTAACCGCTACACGCTCGTGCCGCGTACGCTGTGTTTTGTCACGTACGACGACGACGTGTTGCTCCTTAATGGCGCGCCTG
>JBHHUI010000607.1:0-2608 GCA_046753805.1 Anaerolineales bacterium | reverse complement strand
CCGTCTGGCGGACAGCGACCTGGCGGACGTGATATTTACCCGCATGGGACGTCGCGTGCGCCTGCTTTACAAGAACATTGTCGCAACGGAAGACGGCGCGCTGGACTTCTCTCGATTCGAGAACATCATCAAGGAAGCGGACGGCGACCCGGCGAAGCTGGCCGAGAGCTTTGCGGGCTTGATGGAGCAGACCGCAAAGAAGATGTTTCCGACGGCGCTGGAACGAGCGGCGCTGGGCGAGGAGATCGGCGGGCGCACGCTGGCTCTTGCAAAGATTGACGACTGGTTGCAAAACCGCGCCGTTCTGGGCAAGGGCGTGCGGGACCTCAACCAGATATTTGCGAACCTGTACATGGGCTATTCGCCCGCGTATGCCATTCGCAACATGCTTTCCAATACCACGCATATTGCCATAGACCACGGCTACTATGCCGCCGCATCATCCCTGATTGACATTGGCAGGGCGGGCATACGCGGGCTATTTGGCGAAGAGGCGATAACGAAGCATCTGGACGACGAGATGCTGCGGGTTGTTGGCAGCACCGAAACGTTGAGCGCGTGGCAGCGGGCACTCGGCGGGCCGGCCGCAGCAATCGCAGACACCACCAGGGCGCTTTTCTCCCGAGTATCGGCCAACATGGAGAATGTGGCGGGTAAGCGCATCATGCTCCTGACTGCGCGGCGGGCGATGAAGAAGGCGTTGCGGGCGAACCTGCCCGAGTCGGCGCGGATTGCGGAGATTGCGGGCATTCCGCTGGACAGCGCCAAAGCGCTGCGCCACGCCATGATCGACAACTACGCCAACTTTGACGAGTTGCGCGATATTCTGACGGCGGCGCGCTCGCGCGGCGAGACGCTACAGGCCTGGCGACATCTGGGCACCTTTACGCCGGACGAAACACGCGCGCTGCTTGAAGAGCACGGAATGTGGGATCAGATGGTGCGCAAGGCGGGCGAGATGAGCGCTGCCGGATTCCAGCAGTGGACGCGCCAGCAGATGCCAGCCATCCTGGGCGAGATGAAGGCGTGGGCGTGGGGACGACCGGCCTCGCTCGACCTGCCGCGCGAGGAAGCAATGGCGCTCGGCTTGCGGCTGGACGGGCTGGAAGACGCCCGCGACGGCGAAAACATTGCGGAGTGGGCAGCGCGCAAAGGCGCATCTCGTCTGACGGACGAGGAGCAGGAAGCCTACAACTGGATGATCGGGCAGAACGAGGCTGCCCGCGAAACGGCGATGGGTGCGCTGAACGACGTATACCGCTCGTTCCAGTCGTCGGATGTTGCAAACGACGTGGCGGTGCGCGAGCGATTTGCGAATGCCCTGCAGGGGCTTCATCAGAAGGCCGCTCAGCTGCGCGTGACCACGCGAGAAACCGCAACCCGACTGCGCGATGATTTGATGCTCGCTTTCCGGCAGGGGAAACTGACACGCACTGAGCGCGACGACCTGTACGCCCGCTTTGTCATCAAGCGGGATCGCGCCTGGACGGACTATCGTCGGGCTGTGGCAAACCCGGCGCTTGAAATACACGACGACATCGCTCGCGCGATTTACGGCGATGGCTTCGACGTACTCTCGCTGGAAGGACGCGCACAAGCCGCCGAATATGGCGAAATATCCGATTTCATATCGAACCTGTTGCAGAAAAACCCGGAAGACCTTGTGGGGGCGGTGCGCAACGGGCGCATTGAGTATCTGGGCAATCTCTTTGGCGTTGCCACCGCGACGGAAGAGGGCGTACCCACTCCGGAACTGTTGCGCATCATCAACAAGTTTGCCGACGCCGATAGCCCATTCGGGAGTCTGGCGGACGTGGACACCGACGTGGCGTATCGCGCGCTGGTGCGCTGGCTGGAGAGCAAAGGCGATGACCTGGCAAATCTGCCGCGTATGCCCAACCCGACAATGCACGGCACGCCCTTGCCGTGGCAGCCAAACGCCGCCACCGCCGACAAAGTACTGGATGCCATGCGGAGCGTGGCTGATCTTGCGAGCGAACAGGCCGACCACCTGCTCGACCTGCGCGGGCTGGACGAAGCCGCCTTTGAGCGGTTGCTGAGTGACGCCGAGCGCGTGCGCACGACGGCGCGCGTACAGGCGGTATCGGAGGCCGAAGAGGCGCGCAACTTTACGCTATTGAATTATGGCGACCGGCGCAACTGGCAGAGCGTGATGGCATACGGCTTTCCTTATGGGTTCTGGTATTACGGAACCTGGCGCAACTGGCTTACGCGCGTGGCGACCAATCCGCGCCTGGCGGCCAACTACGCCCGCTACGAGCAATTTCTTGAAAAACAGCACGCCGGACTGCCCGACTGGTGGAAATACAACCTGAATACAAACGATCTGCCGGGCGTGAATATGGAGCACCCGCTTTTCTTCAATCTGGAAGCGACGATCAACCCGCTTAACGGGTTGCTGGGCGTGGACTTCAATGACCGCGACCGCCGCGCGACCTGGTGGAGTGCGCTGGTTGACGACATGAACCGGTTTGGGCCGACCGTGTGGACTCCCATTACGCTGGCAGTGGCCGGGGCGCTGTTGGTGAACGACGAGAAAGACGCGGCGGCCGCGTTTGCCGGGCGTCTCATCCCCCAGACGGCGGGC
>JBHHUI010000606.1:0-2615 GCA_046753805.1 Anaerolineales bacterium | reverse complement strand
GTACAACGGAGTCGGCGGCCACGTCGAGCGCGACGAAGATGTCTTTAGCGCGGCCGCCCGCGAAATCCGGGAGGAGACTGGCCTGGAGCCGGAAGAGTTGACGCTGTGTGGAATCGTTAACATCGACGTCGGCGCCGAGTCGGGGATTGGACTGTTCATATTCCGCGCGCGCGCCCGCACGCGCGCGGTGCGTGCGTCTGTCGAAGGCCGGTTGCAATGGGTTCCGGCGGCCAACGTCGATACACTCGATCTGGTCGAAGACCTGCCCATCCTGCTGCCGCGCGTGCTTGCCATGCAGCCGGGCGCTGCGCCGTTCTTCGCGCATTACACGTATGATGAACAAGACCGGCTTGTGGTCACACTGGCCGACGCCGACACATTCGGATATGACTGACCAGCGCCCGGGACAGTTGCTTCGCAGAATCTGGTCCAACCCCAACTGTGTCCTGCTTGTATTTGCGGGTTCGAGCGCCGAATTTGCCATTAATCCGGCGGCCGAGTGGCTGTTCTATACCGGCAAACTGCCCGCCGACCCCATCGGGCGCTTCGTGAGTACGCTGCAGTATGTGCGGCGTCTCATGTTCGCGCCGAGCGAGGCCGCATACGCTCATGTAGCGCGTGAAATTCGGGCGCTGCACACCGGGTTGGAGAAGCGTCGGGGACAGGCTATTCCAGCGGTCGCTTACCGCGATGTGCTGTTTATGAATCTGGAGTATTCGATTCGCTCCTTTCCCTTCGTGTTTGGTCGCGATCTCACCCGCAACGAGAAAGACGGCATCGTCGCAGATTTCGCGGACATCGGAGAACTGATGTCGGTGGAGGCGATGCCGGCCGATTTCGAGCAATACCAGGCCATTCGGCGCGAGCGCTTCCAGGCGTTCAGGTATTCCCAATGGACAACGAAACTGCTCGAAGCCTATCGCCGCGCCATCGGCAACTTCCGCTTCCGCTTCTTGCTGTGGCCGGTGTACGGTGGGCTGACGGCGCGCGAAATCCGAACGACGCTGGGCGTGCAGCCTCAGTTAAATACATGGTTCTTCCGATGGTTGAGCTATCCGGTCTGCCGCACCGGTTTGAGCGGACTCCTGTATCGTATCTTCCTGCCCCCCTCGCTCTACAAAGCTTTTCGCGGTTGGAGCGGGCCGGCAGCCGCCGGGCTGTAGCGCGCGCCCGGTCGACGTGTTGTGGCTGATCTGAAAATAGACCTCCGAGGTCTGCAAGACCTCGGAGGTCCGTGTCTACGACAATCCCCACCGCGAAACTCCGGAGGCGAAGGGGACGACGATTACCTCTGGACGGCGGCGTTTCTCGACGAACGATTCGCGCAGCCGGTGTCTCCGCTGGGCTGGTCGTTGGTGGCCGAGCCGTTCGAACGGATCGCGTTGCGGGAGCCGTTGGAGTTGCTCGGCGCAGCTATCGAGGATGGGCCGCTCGTTAAATTGTGGTATGGCCGCCCCTATTCGCGCGTTGAAATTTGGCAACGCATCTACAAACTGTTCCCGGAATGGCTGCTGCCCGACGATGCGGCCCGCTTTTTCCCCGGCGGTGATGTCTCCCTGCGCGCGCAGCCGCTGTGCCCGACCTTCGGCCTGCATCTCATCTGGAACGGTATTACGATGCTTGGGCGCGATCCGGGCGCGGCCTCGCCGCTACACAATCCGCGCGCCTGGTCGCGGTTCGAACGCGCGCTGCAGGCTGCCCTGCCGCAATGGGAGGCTCGGTTGCGTGCGCTGGTTGGCGCAACGGACTCCGTGCGTGGAAGGCTAGCCTTGCTGCGGGAAAGCGTGCAGTTCACCGACCGCCTGTTGGTGTTTCACCGCTGGAGTCTGTTGTATGCCGACCTGTTGTACACAGCGCTCCGGCAGGCCGCGCTCCTGCGGTTGGGCAGCGCCGAGGGCGAACGCGTGTTGGTCGGACTTGCCGCCGGGTTCGACAGCGTGACCGGCCGGGTCAACGCCGAAATGGCGCGCCTGGCCGACCACATCCGCGACGATGGGCGCCTTTGTGAAAGCCTCGCGCAGGCCGCAGTCATCGACGAACTGCCGCCTGGCGAATTCAAGCGGCAGCTTGCGCGCTTCTTGGAGCGTTACGGGCATCGTTTCTTTTCGCTCGACATCTATGACCCCCCATGGGCGGGGGACCTCCCCGCATTCGCGAAGCTGTTGCTGGCCGTCGCGCGGCGCGACCCCGCTCCGACTGCGCCCCAGTCCGGGGTGGGAAATGCGCCCGCCGCCGTCCGGCTGCTGGCGAGCGCGACTCGGCCGTATGTGCGGCTCCGCGAAGCGCAACGCTTTCGCTGGCAGCAGATCATGGCGTTCCAGCGGCGCGTGCTGTTGCAACTCGGCGACCTATGGGTCGCAAGCCGGGACTTGCAGCGCTCAACCGACGTTTTTGGGCTGACATGGCCGGAGATCGCCTCATTACAACTGGACGCCCAGGCCGCCGCCGCGCGCGTGGCGTTGCTGGAATCGCGCCGCGCCGCGCCGCGAAACTATCCCGCGTTTCTGAAAGGGGCTGCGCCAATGCCGGAGCCGATTTTTTCCGGCGGTGGGCAAGAGTTGGTCGGTCGTTCCGTCAGCGCCGGCATCGCACGCGGGCCGGCGCGGGTGGTTACG
>JBHHUI010000605.1:0-2619 GCA_046753805.1 Anaerolineales bacterium | reverse complement strand
GACGCGGTTCGCCCAGAAGGCAATGCTCAGGACTACTGTCAGGCCGGCAAACAAAGGTACAAATGTGGAGAGCGGCGAAAAGAAAAAGACGGTTTCGACGCCCGGAAACCAGCGCAGCTCGTAACGAACGTACCATGCCAGCACGGAGGCGCCGTTGATCAGCCCAACATCAATCAGCATCCAGGCCCAGGGAGGCAACAGCGTGGCGCGGGGCCGCATATCTATCGAGTGGGCAGGCGGAGCGCGCGGGCATACGATCGGGTAGTCAGGTGAGCGGCTTCTTCCCAGGTGAAGAGTCTCGCCCGCGCTGGTCCGGCAGCTGAAAGTTGCGCCCGCAGTGCATCGTCGTGGAGCAATTCGTGCAGTGCGTGTGCAAGCGCGTCGCTGTCGCCGGGGTCTACCATGCGTGCTGTCTCGCCCGCCACTTCCGGCAGCGAAGAGGCGTTTGTCGTTATCGTCGGCACGCCACACGCCATGGCTTCCAGCACGGGAATGCCAAATCCCTCGTAACTGGACGGATATACGAAAACGCGTGCGGCTGAGTACCAGAGCGGAAGTTCTTCGCGCGGCACGAAGCCGGGGAAAATGACATCGCGGCTCAAATGCAGTTCTTCGACCGTCTGGAATACGTCCTCAAACATCCAGCCGCGCCCGCCCGCGCAGATGAGCTTGATTCCCCGGGCGCGCAGTTTGGCAAAGGCAGTAATGAGCGTGGATAGATTCTTGCGAGGTTCGATTGTGCCCAGGTACAGGATAAACTTGTCTGGCAGGCCGCGTCTTTCGCGAAACGCGCCGACCTCGTCGGCCGGCGCGCGCCTGAACACCGGATCGCAGCCGGGATAGACCACGTCGATCCGGTCAGGATGGATGCCGAACTCGGTTGCTACGTCCCGGCGGGTATGCTCCGATATGGCAATTACGCGCCGCGCCCGCCGGCACGAGAGCCGGGTAAACATGGAAAGATAAGCCCGGCGGTTGGGGTGGAACCTACGCGGCAGCCGGCGGAAGGACAGATCATATACCGTGACAATCTGCGGGAGTGGGGCGGCCAGCGGCGAAACAAACGCCATTGCGTGCAGCAAATCGACCCGCTCGCGCAGACTGACGACCGGCTGCACGAACTGTTCCCAGGCAATACGTGCAACCGGGTGGTTGGCTGCTCTCCCCGAGAGACGCTGTTGCATTGCGCCGTTCAACCCGGGCTGGTCCCCGGCTACATACGCCGTGTACGCAAAGCGTTCATCGGCAGCGGGCAAGTGCGGCAATAGCCCGCTCATGTAGTTATGGATTCCGGCGCTCCGGTATGTTGCCTGGCTCGTGGAGAGTAGCAGAGCATTAAGGCCGATACGCAACTTCGCGGCCGAAGTATCTGCCATAGCGTGTGATTATACCATCGGCGCGTTGTGCAACATGCGCTCGTAAACTTGCACCGTTTGTGCTGCAATGTGCGCCTGGGTGAAGCGCTGCATCACGCGTTCGCGCCCGAGCAGCGCGAACCGCGCGCGCTGCTCGAAGTGGGTGTACAGCTCAACGAGCGCAGCCCGCAGCGCCCTGGCATCCCCCTCCGGGAAGACGACGCCGGCGTCGCCGATCACGTTTGGTATCTCCCCACACGTCGAGCCTACCACCGGCACGCCGCTTGCCATGGCCTCGATCAGGACCCGACCGAACTGCTCTTTCCAGGTGGCCGACGAGCGCGATGGGAGTACGAGCACATCCATTTCGCGCAGGCGCGCCGCCATCTGGTGCGACGGTAGCCAGGGGACGAATCGGGCGCGCGCAGCGAGTCCCAGTTTGGCAACCTGCCGCCGGAGCGCGCGCTGTTCGGGACCGGAACCGATTATTTCGAGCCGGGCAGTCTCGGGCAGGGCGGCAAATGCCTCCAGCAGCAGGTCCACGCCTTTGTCGCGTACAAGCCGCCCGACGAACCCCACCACAAAACGGTTTTCCGGGTCGGGCTGTGGTTCTCGCCATGGATATAAATCCGGATCGACGCCGAATTGAGGAATGATCGCTGTGTCGCCGCGGTAGCCTTTCGCGCGCCACACCGCGACCGCGGCCGCATTGCCGCAAATGGCAAAATCCGCGCGTCTCAACACTTCCGCCTCGATCCGGCCAAAAGGCCATGGGTATTGCCGAGCGATGTTCTGCCACGAGAAGAAAAGCGCCTTCGCGCCTTCGCGCTGCGCTTGACGCAGCCCAAGCCATGTCGCGAGGTTGTACGGTTCTTCGTCCAGGTGAACGATGTCCGGCTGCAGCGTGCGGATGCGGCGCGCCAGTCGGGGATAAAAGTGCAAATGAAAGCTGCCGTTGAGTGCGATCGGCTCAACTACAAGTTGGTAGCCGCGTGTGTGGGCGCGCTCCAATGGCAGGCGACCCCGTTCATCCCGCCAGGCAGCCGGTACTGCAACGGTGAGTTCAACCTCCGGGTGGGCAGCGATTTCCTCCAATTTGCGCTGGTACGCACCCACAACGGAAGCTTTGGACACCATCAGGATTTTCATAGAAGCAGTGTAATGCCGAGCGCCAGTGTCAGCACCAGCACCAGTTTTCTGAACCGCTCTGTCTCCAGGTGACGGTCCAGAGAAAGCTGTTGACACCAATAGCTGCCATATTGTT
>JBHHUI010000604.1:0-2620 GCA_046753805.1 Anaerolineales bacterium | reverse complement strand
CGGCGTTGGGCGCTGCGATTTTCGGCGCCGATGGGGATAGCCTGGCGGAGGCGGCGTTGGCCGAACTGGCGGCCAGCGAACGTCAGGTTGCGGTGCGTGAAAGCGGCACGCGCGGCTGGTTGGCGGGGAAACTGGCGGATGCGGACAACGGCCGCGGCGTGTTCCGGGGGAGCCAGCTACTGCATACGCTGGCTTGGGGCGCGGACCTCGAGACGGAAGCGGCGCGTCTGGCGCGCGCGTGTTTGGGTTGGAACGACGCTGATCTTGGGCTGGCCGTGCTCGTCGTCTCGCAGGACGGCCAGATCGAAGTGGGCCTTGGGGTCGCCGACGGCGTGGCCCGGCGTTTCAAAACGATACAGCGCGGCTTTGGCGGCCACCCCGACTACGCCCGCGAGTGGAGCGCCAACGTGTGCCTCGACTTGCTCCGGCGCTGGGACCCAACGCGCGCCGAACCGTTCCGTTAAACAAAAGCGCGCGGCAGCCACAGAGTACTGTCGCACGCGCCCTTGGACCGGGGGTGGGTCTCAGCCTCTCATCTGGGTGTCAACGTAATTGACGGCCTCGCTGACCGTGGTGATCTTTTGCGCTTCTTCATCGGAGATTTCGCCGCCGAACTCTTCTTCGAACGCCATGATCAATTCCACCAGGTCGAGCGAGTCGGCATCCAGCTCTTCACGGAACCGGGCTTCGGGAGTCACCTTCGACTCGTCTACGCCCAGCAAATCGACGATGATTTTCGTAACGCGCTCCTGCGTATCGGACATTGAGATTTACTCCTCGTATTTGTTAACCAGACCGGGCAATTGTATCGAGCCATGATAGCGTGTCAAGGTTGGTTGAATTGACACTGGTATTGGCGACTGGTAAGATGACCGCCAATCACCGTTAATGGAACACCCATCCTTGTCGGAAGTTACGACCACCACCCGTAAAGACGACCACATCCGCATCAATCTCGAGGAAGACGTTCAGTTTCGCGGCCTCACGACCGGGTTGGAGAAGCTGCGTTTCGAGCACCAGGCGCTGCCGGATTTAGACCTGGCAGACGTTGATCTCGCGACGTCCGTCTTCGGGCGCACGCTGCGCGCGCCGCTGCTGATCTCATCGATGACGGGCGGCACCGACCGCGCGGGTTCCATCAACCGCACTCTGGCGGCGGCGGCGCAGGCGGCGGGCATTGCCATGGGGTTAGGCTCCATGCGGGCGGCGATTGAAGCGGCGGAGACAGTCCCCACGTTCCAGGTGCGCGCAGTCGCGCCCGACATCCTGCTGTTTGCTAACCTCGGCGCAGTACAGCTCAATTACGGCTACGGCGTGGACCAGTGCCGGCGTGCGGTCGAATTGACGGGCGCGGATGCCCTCGTGCTGCACTTCAATGCCATCCAGGAGGCCGTGCAGGCCGAGGGCGACTCGAATTTCGCCGGACTGCTTGGCAAGGTGGAGCAGGTCTGCCGGGGGCTGCAGGATGATGGCATCCCCGTCATAGCCAAAGAAGTGGGTTGGGGCTTTTCCGAACGCGCCTGCCATGAACTGGCCGGCGCCGGCGTCGCCGCGATCGATGTGGCTGGGGCGGGCGGCACTTCGTGGAGCGAGGTCGAAATGCACCGCGCGCCGACCGCCACACATGCACGGGTCGCGGCCGCATTCATCGACTGGGGCGTCCCGACCGTGCAGGCCATCCGGAATGTCCGTAAGGCAGCGCCGGGCCTGCCCGTGATTGCATCCGGCGGGCTGCGGGATGGCGTCGATGTAGCCAAATGCTGCGCGCTTGGCGCATCACTGGCAGGCATGGCAAGCCCGTATCTGAAGGCCGCCGTCGTCTCTGAACAGGCCGTGCTCGAGGTCATTGCCGAACAGAGCGCGCAGTTGCGCATCGCCATGTTCGGCGCCGGCGCTCGCGATCTGGCTGCGCTGCGCGACGTGCCGCTGCTCGAATCCTGAAATGCAGCTTTCCAAAATTCGCAAACGTTTCACCGCTGCGCTTGAAGATACTTTGAAAGGCGTGCTGGGCTACGGAGCGCAGTCGCCCGACGAGTACGCGCTGATGCTGTTTTACCACCTGGGCTGGGAGGATTGCAGCCAACCGCATTTCGTGGCCGGCAAGCGCACGCGACCCCTGATCACGATGCTCAGCGCTGCCAGCGCTGGAGGGGATTGGCGCTGCGCGCTGCCCTTTGGCGCCGCTGTGGAACTGATCCACAATTTCTCGCTGGTGCACGACGATATTCAGGATGAGAGTCCCTTGCGCCACGCGCGCGCTACCGTGTGGGCGCTGTGGGGCACCGATCAGGCTATTAACGCCGGCGACGCACTTTTCGCCTACGCGCACCTGGCGGTGCAACAGGCCGTGGCCCTGCCGGTGGAGGCGCGCAACCGGGCGTTGTGCCTGCTCGACGAGGCCTGTATCGCGCTCACGCGCGGCCAGCATCTGGATATGCGTTTCGAGCGGCGCGATTCGGTCACGGTGGACGAATACATTCAGATGGTGGGCGGCAAGACAGCTGCGCTGATCGCGACGGCTGCAGAGCTGGGCGCGCTGGCGGCCGGGGCGGATTCCGAACGGCAGGCGCACTACCACGCGTTCGGACGCGAGCTTGGGCTGGCATTCCAGATTCGGGAT
>JBHHUI010000603.1:0-2622 GCA_046753805.1 Anaerolineales bacterium | reverse complement strand
TTTGAGTTTCGAGGACTTCCTCAAACTCGAAAACAAAACCGAAGAAGAATATCGTGCCGAGCTAGAAACGCAGGCCGCCGAACAGATCCGGCGCGGTTATGTGCTCGGAAAGGTGATCGAGCTTGAAGAGCTTGACGTCACCGACGATGACATCAGCACCCAGGTGGATAAGACGGCCTCCGCTTTCGGCGAAGCCGCCGACCGCATCCGTGAGGCGTTCGATACGCCGGCGGCGCGCCAGTCGATCCACTTGGATTTGCTGACTGGCAAGGCGCTGGATCGTCTGATGGAGATCGCCAAAGGGGAAGCCCCGCCGCTACCTGAAGCCAAGGCGGCCGAGCCGGCTGCAGAAGCAGCCGCTGACGACGATGACGCGCCCGAGACAGGCTCGCCCGACCCCGCAGCGGCTAGTGAGACGGTTGAACCCGAAGTTGCGCCCGAAGACATGCAAAGCGGGGAGAAAACCGGAGAAGCGGTAGACTAACTAGCGTCCGGCCTGTCCGGACGGGAATATGCGGAAGAACTGAGAAAAAGGACGTTTAAGAAATGGACAGTTTGCAAAGTCTAATCCCGATGGTGATCGAAACGACCGGTCGGGGCGAGCGCGCCTACGATATTTATTCGCTCCTGCTGCGCAACCGGATAGTCTTTCTGGGTACGCCCATCAACGACCAGGTTGCCAATCTGATTGTCGCGCAGCTCCTGTATCTCGACCAGGAAGACCCGGAGCGGCAAATCAACCTGTATATCAACTCGCCCGGCGGCGCAGTGTATGCTGGTATGGCGGTCTTTGACACCATGAAGCTCGTGCGCGCGCCGATTGCCACGTACGCCGTCGGCATGACGGCCAGCTTCGGCACGGTACTGCTGACTGCGGGCACCAAGGGTCAGCGGTATGCGCTGCCGAACGCCACCATCCACTTGCACCAGCCGCTCGGCGGCGCGCAGGGCCAGGTGACAGACATCGAAATCCAGGCCAAGGAATTCTTGCGCCTGCGCAGCCGTCTCAACGGCATCCTGGCGGAACACACTGGCCAGCCGCTCGAAGTCATCGAGCGCGACACCGAGCGCGATTTCTGGATGAGCGCCGAAGACGCCACGGAGTACGGCCTCGTCGACCAGGTTCTGGAGGCCACAACGCCGACGGATCAGAAAGCCGAAAATAGTAGCAAGAATGGAAAGTGAGCGAAAGCGCCGGATAGAACCAAAAATCCGGCGCTGTTCGTTTTGCCACCGCTGGGAAAACGACGTCCGCTGCATTGTCAGCGGACCGTACGAAGTCGCGATCTGCGATGAGTGCGTCGAGTCCTGCCGCGAGATTATCGCGGAAGAAACTCAGGCTACAGCGCTGCACGCGCAGACCCGGCCGGCGCTCGACAACCTGCCCTCGCCACGGCTGATTTCAGAGCAACTGGACGAGTGGGTGGTGGGACAGGATGTCGCCAAGCGCGTACTCTCAGTAGCCGTCTACAACCACTTCAAACGCATCGCCCACCGAGACGTCGATGACGGCGTAGAACTGGAAAAGAGCAATATCTTGCTGATCGGCCCAACCGGCTGCGGCAAAACCCTCTTGGCCCAGACGTTAGCGCGTATTCTGGACGTGCCCTTCACGATTGCCGATGCTACTTCGATTACGGAAGCCGGCTATGTCGGCGACGATGTCGAGACGATCTTGCTGCGCCTGATACAGGCAGCCGACTATGATGTCAAGCGTGCGGAAAAGGGCATCGTCTACATTGACGAAATCGACAAGACCGCTCGCAAAGCCGCGGGCAATCCCTCGATCACGCGCG
Source organism: Anaerolineales bacterium (assembly GCA_046753805.1). GTDB lineage: Bacteria > Chloroflexota > Anaerolineae > Anaerolineales > JBHHUI01 > JBHHUI01. The sequence continues at coordinate 826 of JBHHUI010000603.1, read as the reverse complement.
ACGTGTCGGGCGAAGGCGTGCAGCAAGCCCTGCTGAAAGTCATCGAAGGCACGGTGGCGCATGTGCCGCCGCGCGGCGGCCGTAAGCACCCCCAACAAGACTTTATCCAACTCGACACGAGTAACATTCTGTTTGTCTGCGGCGGCACATTTGACGGCCTGGCCGAAGTCATCGAGAGGCGCATCGGCGCGAAGGGGCGGCTGGGTTTTGCGGGCGCCGGCGTCGATGCTATGCGACCAACGGAAGCAGACCTGCTGCACCAGGTCAGTCCGGAAGACCTGGTGGCGTACGGCATGATCCCGGAGATCATGGGGCGATTGCCCGTCGCCGCCAGCGTGGACCCGCTCAACGAGCTGCAACTGCGCGAAATCCTTGTGCGCCCGCGCAATGCTATCGTCAAGCAGTTTGCGCGGCTGTTTGCGTATGACGATGTGGAACTGGCGTTTACTGAGGATGCGGTTGCGGCCACGGCCGCGGAAGCGCTGCGGCGCGAGACCGGCGCGCGCGGCTTGCGCTCGATTGTGGAATCGGTGCTTCTGGACGTCATGTACGAAGTGCCATCGCGCTCCGACGTTGCCCGGGTGATCGTCAACGGCGACACAATCACGCACCGGACGCGCCCGGTACTGCTCGATGCAGCCGGCGCCCCGGTCAGTTGGGGAGACTCGGAACTGGCCGATGCAGCGTAGATTTACTCACCGAGCAGCGCCAGGGCGGCTTCGGTCGCCTTTTTATGTATTAATGGCAGCGTTATTTATCCGTTCCATCTGTTCAATCTGCTGACATACTTCTGAACAACTGAAAGCGAGTCGCCTGTACTTTGCCT
>JBHHUI010000602.1:0-2627 GCA_046753805.1 Anaerolineales bacterium | reverse complement strand
CCAAATTATCAGGCCCACTGCAGGCACGAAGCCAATCCAGCTGGCTAATGGGTGGCGACGCGCAAACGTCAGCCGCTCCGGGAACGCGAGCCCAATCGTAATCATGGAAGCGCCTGCAACCGGAACCGCTAGAGACCACGCCCATGAGAATATATGGGTCGTATAGAGATCAAATAACCCGCCTGTTATTATGGCCGTGCTGCCACAAAATAAGGCGTAGGCGCGTCCCGATGTGCGGTTGCTACGCGAGATGAAAACGGCAACGCCGAGCACAAGATAGACGAATCCGACCGCATAAGGTAGGACAAAAAACGCATTGAAGTCGGAGGCGGGAAACTCCATTAGTATCAATTGGAGTTCGTGAACGTTGGCTGCGTCGTCTGTGAACGATAGGGTTACTTCATCGCCGGCGGTGTGGGTCCGAAGCGTTGCTTGCAGCGCCCGAGTGGTCCTTACTGCCTGATCATCGATCGCGATCAGTTGAGCGGGGAACGCAAGCCCCGCGTCAATTCCGGCCCAAGGTGTGTCCCCCTGCGGTCGAATTGAGTTAAATACGAGCGTCTGTTCGACGTAAGCGCCCATAAAAGGCAGCTGCCGCCAGCGATATGCGAGAACGGGGAGCGCCAACATGACTGCTGCACTGACAGCCAGGTAGGCTGATATGAATGCACTGATTGTGGGTTGAATGAAGGCGCGCGGGGACCAGAGAGTGTAGCGCCCAATAACCGCCGTACGGATCATCTGGATGTGCGAACGAACATCCATGCCACGATTGTGGCACATACTCGCATAAGAATCAATCGTCGCGCAGTCCGGCTTGCCCGATTCCGCTCTGCGGCAGCTTCAATGGCTGCTTGACTGCAATTCGTGCTGGCGCAGCGCAACGACGCGTGCTGGCGCGCCAAGTACAGTCGCCAGCGCTGCGGCGCTCATGGACCTCCACTCGCTTGGCAGCAGATGTGGGGGCATCAGGAGTTCGCGTGCGAACCGGGAGCAATACTTCCGGATGGAGGCGCTGGCGGGGAACCCGGCCTGCTTGCCGGCGCGGCTTGCACACACGCCGTAGAACGCCGCAGCGGCCATAGCGTATCGACGCTCCGGTTCCGGCAGCGCAGCCTCCCTGTTGACGAAGATGACGCCCTGGCCGCTGAGCAGCCGAATCCATCGCGCGTCGCCAAATAAAAGCGTCTCGCTCAGACTGATGTCGTGGGCGAGGCTGGGGGGCGGCGCAGAAAGTATCTCGCGTACAGGTACGGGAGCACGATCCACGCCGTTATGTTCCAGCAAGTAGTGCGCTGTGCTTTTGACGAGAAAGTCGATCGACGGATGTGCGTTCGGGAAATATTGACCCATTAAGACACTTCAGGGCTTTGGAGGAAGCGCCGCGCGACGCGGCGCAGTTGTAATGTTAATCCCTGGTAGGTGCCGTGTTGCAGCAGCCGCTCGCTATTGTCTCGACGGCGGCAGCGAATTCCGGGAACGACGTCGCCTGGATTGTTAGAAGTTGATCGAGTTCCTGTTGGCTAAACCCGAGCGCGGCGATGAATTCGGCCCGGTGTCCGTTGAGGATGCCGGCCTGAAAGTCGTCGTCGAATGCCGCCCGGCCTACGAGCGCGTGTAGTCTATGAGTATTCATCGATGTGAGCGTTTCGTTCACTAGACCGTTGCCCGACCCAGACTTAAGTCTGGGATCGAACGTCGCCAATCGCGCGCCCGAATCTGGCCCTCCACCTGGCGGATGAATTCGTCGACGTCTCCGGCCTTGATGGAGAGCAAACCGGTGCGTTCTTGATCCGTCAGTTCAAATTCCGTCAGGCGTTCCCGGCGGTGCCCGTTGAGGATATCCTTTTGGAAGGTAGCATCGGCCAGGGCGCGCGTGACCAGGGCATTGACCTGCAAGTTGTCCATGGCGGTATCGATATCCCACTAGCTGCCAAGGCTGCCGGACGACCAATTAGCGCTCGCAATTTCAGGAAATGCAAGTGCGGCCGCAAGCGCCGCAAGCAGGATTGCCAGCCGTAGGATATGGGGGTTGGACAGCAGGGCGAAGGGTCTGTGCAGTTTGGCGTACATGGTATCCTCCAGTCAGATAGATGAAGACACCATACGCTGCGTCGCTTACAAACCGCTTACAAGATGAGGATTAGTAGGCCCGCATACGACGGAAGTTACGTTACATAACAATTGCTTGAGAGAAAGTCAGACACCTGCTGCAATGTGCTCGTACAGGGCAACGATTTCCGGGCTGGGCTTTGTACTAAGCTCGCGCACCAGATCGGCTTCGAGTTCACGAAAGTGTGTAATTGCCTGCCGTGGCAGCCCATCTTCAGCATAGCAGTTCATAATGCCGGCGTGCGCTGGCTCGTGGAAGGCTTCCACCTCTATTGCCCGCCGATACAAGCGCATCGCCGCGACGCGGCGGCGGTGCGAGCGCTCCCAGTCGCCGAGGTCCGTCAGCGCATGCACATACTTCAGCCGTAACTGCTCTCGCCGGCGGATCACCCAGTCCGACTCGATTCCGACCAAGAAGTCGGCCTGGTAGAGGTCGATCGCCCGCCGCAGCAGCTCGGAGCGTTCCGCATCGGTTCGACCCAATGCGTTCGCGTCGCGCAAGCTCACTTCAAATT
>JBHHUI010000601.1:0-2643 GCA_046753805.1 Anaerolineales bacterium | reverse complement strand
ACTGGAGCGCGCGGGCGCTGCATTGGCAGTACTCTGGATCGTCGCCGCGGCTGCGGTTTCCACCCGCGACTACTTTGTGCGCTGGGCGAACGACCCCGAGGTACGTGGAGCGTACCATGCTACGCTCCTGCAAGGCTTGGATACCCTCTCTGCGATCCCGGCGCCTCGGACCACCCTGATCAGCTCCCCCTTGCCGGGCGTGGCGCACGATCCGTACATCGGAGAACTCAGCCCGGCAGCGCCGACCCACGACCTGCGCTTTGCGAACACATCCAACGCCCTGCTCCTGCCGTCCGTCGACTCTGCGCTCCTGTACACCTCGGAAACCGTACCGGCCCATCCTGCACTCGACGTAGCGGTAATGCAATCCAGCGAATTTCACACACGCCCCGATGATCTCGACTCAAAGTATGTCATCGCAACTTTCTCGCCGCGTGATACGGCCAGGATGTTTACAGCCCGGGTCGCGGCGCCGGACAACGATACGGTGTTCGGCCATGCAGTTCGACTGGAAGGCGCCGCATGGCTGCGCGAGACCTATCACGCAGGTGAGACCGCCGAACTGTTGACCGTATGGCGCGTGGTGGATTCAGCCGGGGTGGGACCACCGGCCCCGCCGGCGGGACGGTCGGACGTGGTGCTGTTCACGCATGTGCTGGATGCGGAAGGAGCGCTCGTAGCGCAGCGCGACGAACTGGGCGCGCCCTCGTGGCAGTGGCAGACGGGAGACACGATTGTGCAAATTCACGCGCTGCCCCTGCCGGCGGCGATGGAGGCCGCAACGTATCGCACCGTCGTGGGAATCTACGACCACCTGTCCGGCGTGCGGCTTGCCACAGAGTCCGGCGCGGACATCGCAGAGGTCTTGCCGCTAAGGGTCGTCTCGCCATGAGCAGCGCGCCTGCTTCCCGCGCCCACCAGCCGATCTCCAATACTTCAGCCGCGCGCAGCACCGGCCTCCAATCGCCAGTTCCACTGCTCGTGCTCATCCTGCTTGTCGGCGCGGCGCTGCGCTTCCACGCGCTTGACAAAATACCTCCCGGAATGACGCACGATGAGGCTTCGGTGGGATTTTTTGTACGGCAGGTTGCAGAGCGGACCGGCTTCCGCATTGACGTGCCGTACGGCTACGCAAATGAACCGCTCACGAAGTACGCCGCCGCCCCGCTATTCTGGGCGCTCGGCGCGCGGGATTGGACGCTGCGCGCACATCAGGCCTACTGGGGCGTGCTGGCCGTTGCGCTTGCATTTGTGTGGGGACGCGCCGCATTTGGGCGGCACGTCGGACTGGCCACTGCCGCGTTGCAGGCGGTTCTTTATTGGCCCGTCGCCACCAGCCGCATGGCCCTCAACAGCAATCCGCTGCCGGCGTTTGCGACAGCCTCGGCCTATTTCTTGTGGAAAGGCGCGCGCGCCGATACAGCCAGCAAGCTGCGCTGGTACGGGATTGGGCTGGGCGTAGCCGTCGCGCTGTCGCTATTCACGTACGAAGCTGCGCGCACGACCTGGGCCGCCTATCCCGCATTCCTCGCCTTCGCAGCGCTCTTCTCCTGGGGGCGCGCGCGGAACTTGTGGACAATGGCCACGGCGCTAGCAGCTGGGACCGCAGTGGCTCTGCCGCATTTAATGAGCCCGGCCGCGTGGGGGCGCACGAGCACGCTTGCCACACCGCTCGCCGCAGCGCGCGCTGGTGATTTCACACAACTCCTGGAGAATGCACTGGCTGGTCTGGGAACGCTCGTCCGGACCGGTGATCCGTTTGTCGTGTACAACCTGCCCGGTCGCCCGGTGTTCGGAGCGGTGCTGGCCGTGTTATTCGTGGCGGGAGTCTTGGTCAGCGCATGGCGTTGGCGCTCCCCGACTTCTGCGCTCGCGCTGCTGTGGCTGGGCGCTGCCCTGGTACCCACGCTGGTCATTGGCGCCTTTACCGCCACATTACACAGCATTGCGGCCCAGGTCGTTGTGGTGACGTTCCCAGCCATTGCCGTGAGCGCGCTCATCGCGCGTGCCCGGGCAGGCGCATTCAGCGCCCCGGATGTCCGGTCGTTGGTTGCACGGTATGGGTGGAGTCTGTTGGCAGTGGGAATCATTGTCGCTGGAATCGGCAGCGCCCGGGACTACTTCGGACGGTGGGCACAGTCAGGCGAGATGCGCGCCGCCTACTTCGCGAATTTTGGCGCCGTGACGCGCTACCTCGACAACCTTGACCGCAGCAGCAGTGTGACGCTCTCGAGCGCATTTCCGGACCTGCCCCACGATCCATTGACATATGCCATGCGCGTGCACCGGCCGGACCTGGATGTGCGCTGGTTCGACGCACGTGAGGCGATGGTCTTTCCCGCCGCTGCCGAAAGCGTGCTTATCTTGCCCGTACAAGCCTACCCGGACCCGGTATTTGCCGCGCGCCTCCCGCTCTCGCGGGCTGAACGGATCGTGGTGAGGCCAGACGATATCGATCCTTGGTTTGACGTATTGGTGTGGGAACCACAGACGATGCTGTCAAGATGGTTGCGCGAGCCGGACGTTATCAAATCCACTGGCGAGGACTGGCAATTCGGCATTGCGGATAGTCCTGCGATTCGCCTGGTTGCCTATGCGCATAGCGAGTACGCAGATCGCGTGGTTGTGTTGACCTTCTGGCAG
>JBHHUI010000600.1:0-2655 GCA_046753805.1 Anaerolineales bacterium | reverse complement strand
TGAGAATACCCACCAGGGTGATGAGAGTGAGGGGATACATCAGGATGCGCTGATACCAGCACAATTTGCAGGGTACGAAACCGGCGACCTCGCTGAAGTACAGGCTGCCGAGCATTGCGCTCAAGGCGACTCCAAGCGTCAGGATTTCGCCATACGCACGCCAGAATGGAATTGTTATTGATTTATTCATCTTCCCATCCTCAAAAAGGGCCTCTCTACGGTTCCCGAACTTCCACTTCCAACGTCATGGCGCTCGATTTCTTGAATTGCAGCGTGATTGGGACGCTGTCGCCGGCTGCGAGCGGCTGTCTCAATTCGACCAGCATCATGTGCGCCCCGCCCGGCTCAAGCATGGCCTCGCCGTGAGCGGGGATTTCGAGGCCGCCTACCAGCGGCGCCATGCTCATCACGTCGTCTGCGCTCATCGTCGTTTCGTGCAGTTCAAACGCCGCAGCGACGGGACTCTCGCCGCCGAGCAGCCGGTCAGGCTCGTTTCCGTTGTTTACCAGCCGCAAGTAGATCGCGCCGTTGCCGCCGGCGTCCGGCGCCGGCCGCGCCCAGGCGTCTTGCACCTCGATCTGAGGGCCGGCCGGGCCACGCGCGCAGCTAGACAGGGCGAGGATCGTGATTGCAATCGGAAGGAATGGCTTGTTGAGCATCATTGCCCCTATGTTTCGGTTTTCAGAATGTAGCGCACATCTTTCAGAATGTCCCCCGGCAGCGTACCGAAGGCGTAGCTGAGACGCAGGCGTCCGGCGGGGTCTACTAAGAATACGCGCGCGGTGTGGGTCATCAGATAGCCCACGGCTGAACCTTCGATAACTTCCTTTTCGGCAAACGCGAAATAGTCCTCTCGCATGGCAGCCAGCGCGTCCGGCGAGCCGGTCAACGCGGTGATGCCGGGATGAAAGTTTGCAACGTAGTTCCCCAACACCTCGGGCGTGTCGCGCTCCGGGTCTACGGTGACGAAGAGAAAGTCAACTTGATCAGCCTGATCGCCCAGCCCCTCAATGATGCGCTTCGCGTCGGCCAACGTCGCCGGACAAACATCGGGGCAGGAGGTGTAGCCAAAGAAAATGAGCACGACCCGCCCCTGGCGGTCGCTCAAACGATAGGGCTGTCCATCTGCGCGCATCAACTCAAAATCCGCTGCGGGCAGCAGCTCAGGAAACTCGCTGCCGTTAAACGCATAGGGACGGCAGGCAACCAGCAGCAGGCTGGCGACAATTGAAGAGTAAAGTACCCTGCTTTTCATGGAGTCAATTCCCCCTCAAGGTGTGGGCAGCGCAGCCAACTCGGCTTCGATCAGGGCTTGGAATTGCTCGAAGGGCAGCGCGCCCTGAACCATCTGGTCGTTAATGAAGATTGTCGGCGTTGACTGTACGCCGCGCCGGCGCGCCTCTTGCACATCGAGCTGCACCACGGACCGATAACGCCCGGAATCCAGGCAACGTTCAAATTCGGCCTCGTCCAGGCCGAGTGCGGCGGCAAACGCCTTGAGGGCAACGTCGCGGAAAGCGCCCTGGTTCTCACCGCGCTGATTCGCAAATATGGTTTCGTGAAACTGCCAGAACTGCCCCTGCTCGTTGGCGCATTCGGCGGCCTCGGCCGCCTGAGTCGACTCTGGCCCGATGAAGGCAAAATGTCTGTATTCGAACCGTACCAAACCGGTCCCGGCGTAGGCTTCTATAAGCTGACGCCCCGCGTCAGCGGCGAAACGCGCACAGTATGGTCATTGGAAGTCGGAGAACTCTTCAACGAGTACGGGCGCGTCGGGCGGCCCCCAGGCCTTGCCGTCCGCGCCGGGGGGCGCTTGCAGCGATTCCGGGAGAGCGACCTCTTCGGGCGGTTTCGGCTGGCCGGCCCAGATGAGCAGGCCCCCGACGGCCAGCGCTCCTATGATACTTAGCCCGACGGCCAGGCGCCGGCGGCGGCGTTCCTGGGCGCGGCGTGCGGCGCGTTTCGTTCGAGATGAGGTTTTCCTTCGCATGGCGTTTCTCCGTTATTTGTACTTCGATATCGTCAGTTTAATATTGCTCAAAACAGGACCAATGACCTGCCTTTGTGGCGTCCAAAGCTGCGGGATGTCGGAGGCAGCTGGAATGGGATATAGGCAACACTTTTTCGCTGAAGTGTACACGCCAGCGCGCCGCAGCGGCCCAGGTCAGTGCGGCGTGTCCGGTCAAGAGATCAAACAGATATATAGTTGGTGTTATGCCAGGCGAGGGGGTGGAGTGAGAGGGGGGCGCAAAAGGGCGCGAGGGAATATCGTCGCGGAAGAGGAGATCACGACCAGCAGCGCAGCGGTAGCCGCGAATGAGCGAACCAGCGGCAGGGCTAAAACCGCGACACATACGCTAGGCGTTGCCACGGTCATTTCTGTCGGTTGCAACTGCAGCGCGTTTGCACAGGGATCAGCAACAGTCCAATCTGCTACGCTTGCAACAGACCGATTGCCTCCACACCCAAGTACACCCGCTGGTATCGCAGCAAGCAAGGTGATAAATAGCAGCGCCAAACGTACTCTGGACATGCGCAGAATTTTATCAGAAATATTGGCGGCGCCGCGCCAATCCGATGCGCAATTATGCGCTCCTGAGTTCCAGCGCCATCGCACTCTGGAGGCGATCGAGGTCATCCTCGTCGCCAGCCTGA
>JBHHUI010000599.1:0-2657 GCA_046753805.1 Anaerolineales bacterium | reverse complement strand
CCATACGCGGCTGCAAATTGGCGGAGGGCGTCGAGGTGCGCGGCGTCTGTGTCATAACCGCACCCCATCGTATTCAGCGCCACATAGTCGGCGCCCATCTCGCCGTACTCGGCTGCCAGTGCGGCCCAGCGCGCGGCGTCCCCGCCGGTGTCATAGATGCGCGTTTGGATGGTGATGTCATCGCGCGTGCGGCCGGCGGCGGTCAGGTAACCGTCGAGCTTCTCCAGCGCCGTCTTTGCGTCGGCCGGGTTGCGATGGAACGGAATCCAGCCGTCGCCGATACGGGCCACACGCCGCAACACGACGTCGGCGTGTCCGCCCATCCAGATGGGGATCGGGCGCTGGACAGGCAACGGATTCAGCCCGGCAGCGGGGATGTTGTGCCATTCGCCCTCATACGTGATCAGGGACTCAGTCCACAACTTGCGCAGCAACTCGATCTGCTCCTCGATGCGCCGGCCGCGGGTATGGAAATTCTGGTTCAGCGCCGTATATTCGACCTCGTTCCAGCCTGTACCGATCCCGAGCTTCAGCCTTCCGCCGGACAGCACGTCGAGCACGGCGGCTTGTTTGGCGACCAACGCCGTCGGGCGCTGCGGCAGGATGAGAATGCCCGTGACGAATTCGAGATTGGTCGTGAAGGCGGCCATGTACGTGAACAGCAGAAACGGCGACAGGAATGGGTCGCGGTAGGTGTAAGGCCCGCGCCATCCGCCCGGCCGGTCGGGGCTGGCGCCGAGTACATGGTCGTACGCAAGGACGTGCGTGTAGCCAAGACCCTCGGCCGTTTCGGCGAAGGCGCGGATCGCGCTCGGGTCGGTGGAGTATTCGGTCTGAGGGTAGATAACGCCGATCTTCATATTGCCGCCTCTCCGATTCGGTCCGGCCTGTTGCTCATTGCAGCCATGTCCACACGCCCCACGACACGACGACGCCAAACAGAATGCCCGTGAACACTTGCTGCGGGGTGTGTCCGAGCAACTCGCGTAAAGCCTCTTGCTTGAGCGGGTGCCCGCGCGCCAGATCGTTGATCATACGGTTGATCACGCGGGCGTGCTGTCCGGCTGCCCGTCGAATTCCCATGGCGTCGTAAATCACGACGATGGCCAGGACGGCTGCGATAGCAAACGCAGCGCTGTCGAAGCCGTTTTCCAATCCCACTGTCCAGGCTAGGCCGCACACTAGCGCAGCGTGCGAGCTGGGCATACCACCCGGGCTGAGGAGCAGGTGCCAGTGCCATTCTTTCGTGGTGTAATACTCCACCGGCACTTTGATCACTTGCGCGAGAAACCACGCCGCAAGCGCAGAAACGAGCGGGGTACTGATGACCACGCGAGTCGCGCCCGTCAGTCAGGCTCGAAGTCGTCGAGTGCGCCCGAATCGGGCGCCAACTGCCGAACTTTCAATTCCGCGGCGTCGAGCAGGTCGTTGCAGCGCTGCGAGAGAGTCTGTCCGCGCTCGAAGAGCGCCAGCGATTCGTCGAGGGGCAGCTCGCCTTCTTCCAGTTTGGCGACGAGCGCCTCCAGTTCTGCGAGGGCCTGCTCGAATGACAACTGGTTTTCATTAGTTTGTTTTGACATTTCTGTCCTCGTCGTTTTGATTTACCGTCGCGCCAAACTGCCCATCGGCCACGCGCACGTCGAGCTGCTCGCCGGCGGTCACATCGTCCACGGCGCGCACAACGTCGCGCGTGCCGGCGCGCGTCACGATCGCGTATCCTCGCGCCAGGGTTGCCGGCGGCCCCAGCCCCGCCAACGCCTGTTGCAGTCCATGGACGCGTTCACGCTGCAGGCGCAGGCTGTGGCGGAGTGCCAGCAGCGCGCGGTAGGCCAACCCGGCAACGCGCTGGCGGGCAGCCGCAAGCTGCGCGCGGGGCGACAAACCCCACAGTGTGGCTTGTTGCTCGGCCAGCGCCCAGCGGCGATGGGTGATAGCCTCCGTTACGGTATCGGCCAGCGACGTCAAGAGCGAGTCGATGCGCTGGCGCACCTCGCGTTGATCTGGAGTGGCGATTTCCGCAGCAGCCGAGGGTGTGGGCGCGCGGACATCGGCGACAAAGTCGGCGATGGTGAAATCGGTTTCGTGGCCGACGCCCGACACGATGGGCGTCTTCGCACCGAATATCGCCCGCGCCACGCTCTCGTCGTTAAATGCCCAGAGGTCTTCGATTGAACCACCGCCGCGCGCAAGCAAAATGACGTCTAGTGTCAGGGCGTGCGCGGAATCCAGCGCCGCCACGATCTCGGCGGGAGCAGCCGCTCCCTGCACGGTAGTTGGGACGATGATCACCTCGGCGGACGGCCAGCGTCGACCGATCACGTGCAGCATGTCGCGGATGGCCGCGCCGGTGGGGGAGGTAACAAGCGCAATGCGAGTTGGCCAGGCCGGCAGCGGCTGCTTGTGTTTTGGGTCGAACAACCCTTCTGCGTCAAGTTTCTCTTTAAGGGCTTCGAACTGCTGGTACAGATCGCCAACGCCCGCCAACCGCAACTCGGCGGCGTACAGTTGATACTGTCCGCTCGCCTCGTACACGCTGACCTGCCCCCGCACGACGACGCGGTCGCCGTCCTGAGGCTCATACGGGAGTCGGGCCACCTGGTTGCGCCACATGACGCAGCGCAGAGCGGCCTGCTCATCCTTGAGCGTGAAGTACATGT
>JBHHUI010000598.1:0-2659 GCA_046753805.1 Anaerolineales bacterium | reverse complement strand
GGAGTTCAGGGCCATCGCCGACGATCACCAGCCGCAGTCGGTCGATTGCCGCCTGGGCGCCCGCGAATGCCTGCAGCAGCGTCGTCAGGCTCTTTTCGGGGCCGACTCGTCCCACGTACATCAACACCAGGTCGTCATCGAAGAGACCGATGTCGGCCCGTGTGAGGGGATTTTGGGGTTCGGAGCGAAAACGCGACAGGTCGACCCCGTTCGGGATAATCTCGATCTGGTCCCGCACGCCAAAACCCCGCAGCACCGCTGCTATACCGCGCGACGGTGCGATGGTCAGGTCGCAGTGCTGGCAGAAGCGCGGCAAATAGGTCTGCAGAAAGGCTTCGGAAAACAGTTCGGGCACCTGTGGCAAGTACACGCGGGCGTAGAGGTCGTAGCGGGTGTGGTTCGTGAAGACAATCGGCAGGCCGAGGTTCTGACAGTAGCGCAGCGCCAGCCGCCCGCTAATAAACGGATGATGGACATGCACCACGTCCATCAGCGCCAGTTTGCGCTGCGCCGCCCGCGTGTAGCGGTACGAAAAGCTAAACCCGGTTTCTGCCAGGGGGATCGACGGCGAACGGACCACGTACAATTCCTCGTCCACGTAGTCTTCACCGCCCAGCGTGAACACAAATACGCGATGCCCCTGGGACTCCAGGGTGCGCTTGGTCAGCGCCACATGATTGGTAACGCCGCTGATATACGGCTTATATGTGTCAACCAGCATGCCGATGTTCATAAGCTTCCGGTGAGGGCTGCTCCCGCTGCGCTCGTTAGCCAGCGTCGGGGGTGCAAGGCGTGCTGCATTACCCACTGCAGTGAAATGCGGCGGCGACAAATCTGTTACAATCGAGTCGCAACTCACATACGCCCGTGCTGGCTCTGAATTGTGTTCCGATGTCGTTCATACATTTACTCAAACAGGCAGACATTTTCTTCGAACTGACGCCCAATCAGATGGAGCTGATCGATGCGCTGTGCGAGGAGCGCCACTGCAATAGCAACGATGTCGTTTTCGAGGAGAACGCACCCAGCGACGAGTTATACATTATCGCTCAGGGTGAAGTCGAAATCCAGGTCGATCCTTCGCTGGTTACCAACCAGACGACGGCCAACGTTAGCCCGGTGACGATTGCCACGCTGCGCCGCGGCCAATCCTTCGGTGAAGTCGCGCTCGTAGACCAGGGACTGCGCTCGGCCACCGCGCGTTGCGCCCACAATAACACGCACCTGCTCATCATACCGCGCGACAAACTCATGCTGCTGTGTGAAACGTACCCGCAGTTGGGTTATCGGCTCATGCGCAACCTCGCCGCCGACCTCGCGCTGAAAATCCGCAACACGGATCTTCAAATCCGCGAAGAGCTGCTTTACGGCCGCCAGCGGCGCTGAGCCGCGCAGCGCGCTGCGGTCCGGCCGAGTCGCCGGGGTGCGCAATCGGCGTCAGGGAAGCTCACCCTGTAAAATCTTTGCGATCTTGACGGAGTCGATATTGCCCCCGGAGACTATGCACACGACCTTGCCGACGCCGGCCATTCCCGCCAGCGCGGCCGCGACCGGCAAGGCCCCGGCGCCCTCCGCCACCACACGGTTGCGCTCGATCAGCAGGCGCACGGCGGCGGCGGCTTGCTCCACGGTCACGACGAGCGAAGCATCGACCAGTTTTCTCACGCGCGGCCACATATCCGGCAGGACAGTCTTGCCGCCGGCGCCATCTACGAACGTCGGCGTGTAGTCCACTTCGCGTACTTCCCCGGCGGCCAGCGAAGCGGAGAGCGGGGCGGCGGTGTCCACTTCGGCCGCGAAAACCTTTGCCTGGGGCGCGCGCGCTTTCACTGCGCTGCCGATCCCGCTCATCAGGCCGCCGCCTCCATAGGGGATCACCACCGCGTCCATATCGGGTAGGTCTTCCACGATCTCCAATCCAATCGTGCCGTTTCCGGCCATCACCGCCGGGTCGGAGACAGGGTGGATGAAGACGCCATTGGGTAGGGGCGAAGCAAGGTTCGGATTGAAGTCGCCGAATGTAAAATGGCCGTCTGCATTGCTTCGACCGTACAGGATGATTTCCCACCATTCGTCGAACGAAATCTTTACAATCTCGCTGCCGAGGCGACGGATGGCCGCCAGCTTCGTTTCGGGCGCGTGGGCCGGCACCAGTACGGTGCACGGGATGCCCAGCCGCTGGGCGTTCCACGCGACGCCCTGCGCCATGTTGCCGGCGCTGGCTGTGAAGACGCCCGCATGCAACGGCGACCCGGCCGGGATTGCGCCGTCCGCGTCCAGCATCTTGCCGATGGCGTTGCCCGCGCCGCGCAACTTGAACGAACCGATGGGCTGCAGATTTTCGAGCTTTAGATAGATTTCGGCGGGCGCTTCGGATGCGTTCAGGCGCACCAACGGAGTGCGAATTGCAGCCCCGGCGATGCGCCCGCGAGCGGCCTCGATCTCCGCCAGCGGAATTGGCTCAGTCATCGCGCCGCGCCCCGCCGAGTTCGACCCGTGTGCCCATCCCGGTCTCCAGAGCCTTGTGGTAGATGAGGTGCGCCGCTGCCAGGTCTTCTACCGCGATGCCGAGCGATTTGAACAGGGTGATCTCGTCGTCGCTCTCGCGCCCGGAATTCCGGCCAAGCAGCAGGTCGCCGATCTCCGCCACAATGTGATC